>JAYWCL010000143.1:0-65455 GCA_043780595.1 Limnoglobus sp. | reverse complement strand
AGAAATTGATACCTTTTCAGATGGCTCGACGTATCAATTCTGGTAGCCGCAGGTCTTCGGCCTGCGCGGGGCAAATACCCTCGAAAACCAGTCGTGGCGAGTCTTCGAGACGCGACGCCATGTGCCACGTTGAAAATGGGTGCGACCCCCTCCCATGGTACCACCATGGGCTACGTGAGCGATCCTTTCAGGACCGAAGAACAGAACCCCGACCCTGAAAGGGTCGCTCTTCCAGCCCATGGTGAAACCATGGGACGCGGGGCAATGTCCCTCGAAAACCAGTCGTGGCGAGTCTTCGAGACGCGACGCCATCCGCCACAACGTTTATTTCAAGCGCTAGAATAAGAGATTCTCGCCTTCGTTGAAAGTGTCAGATTCAGCCGCGAGAAGTATAGCTTCGATTGCCGCACGGCTGGCGGCTCGCGTTGATAAACTCGAACATAACACGTTAAAAACGTGCCTCGCGTTGAGATTTGGTAAACTAATTACACATGTCCGAACGCGACGCAGCGGAGGAGCTATCGTGGGTCTGTTCGACTTCCTGACCGGCAAAAATAAAAAACGCGCGCCCCAGGCGAACACCAAGGGCATGAAGAAGGCGGACCTCGCCAAGCGCTGGGAACTGAGCGGGCGCACCGGCCAGGGGAGCATGTCGAAGGTTTACAAGGCGTTCGACAAGACACTCGGGCGAACGGTTTGCTTGAAATTACTCGATAAAGTGAAGACGCAGAAATTCGAGAGCCGCTTTACCTCGCTCGGGTTGGTCAAGCCGACCGAAGGCGCAATCTGTTCGGCGATTAGCCACGTCAACTGCGTTCGCACGTACGAGTTCGGCGTGACGCTCCAGGGCGAACCGTACCTCGTGATGGAGTGGATCGAAGGCTTGGGCTTGAACTACCTCGTCGAGACGAAGAATCTGCAACTCAACGGCAACCGCGTCAACTACCTGGTGCAGCTTTGCGATGCCATACAGTACATGCACGACTTGAAGTTCCTCCACCGCGACCTCTGCCCGCGTAACGTGATGGTGGACAAAGAAGGCGTCGTCAAATTGATCGACTTCGGCCTCACGATCCCGTACACGCCGCCATTCTGCCAGCCGGGTAACCGCACCGGCACGATGGATATTCTCGCGCCGGAAATCATCAAGCGACGAAGCACCGATCACCGCGTCGATCTGTTCGCGCTCGGCGTGACTGCGTACGAAGTCTTCACCGGCGCGTTGCCGTGGGAACGTAGCCCATCGTCCGAAGAGAATTTGCGCCGCCGATTGAATACGCCGCCTCGCAACCCGCAAGATTTGAACCCCGCCGTCGGCGACGACCTCGCCGCGTTCTTGCTAAAGTCGATTTCCAAAGAGCCAACGGACCGTTACGCATCGGCGAATCAGATGAAAGAACTGATTCTAAGTCTGAAACGGCAGGATTATTAATGAAACAAGCCACCGCACTCTTCATCGTTCTCGGTTGTGGCGTGCTGTTTGCGCAGTCGCCGGAGAAACCGAAGTCAGAGCAGAAGCCTGCACCGGCGGTTCGCGACCCGAAGGCCGAGGCGGAGGCGGTGAAGTACGTCGAATCGGTCGGCGGGCGGGCTGTGCAAGATGCGAGCGCGCGAGGCGAGCCGATTATCAGCGTGGTATTTGCAGGGAAATCGGTGAAGGCCGTCGATGCCAGCAAGCTGACGGCATTAACCACACTTCGTTACCTGGGCCTCGAAGATACGCAAGATACCGATGCCTTTTTGACACAACTGAGCAACCTGCCGACGGTGAAAGCCGTCAACCTGAGTCGGGCGAAGTTCAGCGATGCGGGGTTCGTGTATCTGGCGAAACTCGCCGACCTCGAAGAACTCATCCTCGATGGATCGCCCGTGACGGCAACGGGAATCGCCGCATTATCGAAACGGAAATCGCTCCACAAACTGACGCTGCACGGTGCGCCAGTCGATGATGCCATTGCGAAGGAACTCGCGGGACTGACATCGCTACGGCGATTGAGCTTGACCGAAACGAAGGTCACGCTCGCGGGGCTAAATTGGTCCGCACTCGCCGAACTCGACACGCTCGATTTGGCGTTTTGCCCCGTGAACGACGACGGCCTAAAAGTGCTGGCGACGTTGCCGAAGCTCGCGGACCTCGACCTAACGGGCACCGCAATCAGCGACGACGGCCTCAAATCCCTAAGTGCGAGGAAGACGTTGCGCCGTCTGGTGTTGGCGAAATGCGACATCACCGGCAAGACCGCCGACGCGCTTCCGACATCGCTCGAAGACCTCACGCTCGGCGGTAAAGCCATCGACGACGCGGGGCTACGCCGCGTCGCAACGCTGACCGCGCTGAAGAAACTGACCCTCATCGAAACGCAAATCACCGATGCCGGGATGAAGATCGTTTCGACGTTGCCGAAGCTCGAAGAAATTCACATCGAGAATGCACTCATCAGCAACGATGGCGCGAAGGAACTCGTCCGCACGACCACGCTGAAACGCGCCACCTTCCTGAAAACAAAAGTGACGAAAGCGGTAGGCGACGAGTTGCGAAAATCGTTGCCGAATCTGGCAGTGAGTTTCGAGTAGGTGCAGACGTTGCCAACTAAACCCGCTTCGCGACGACGAATGTCGGCACCACTCCTCCACCGGTGAGGACGTTGACGAGCGGCTCGGTGGAGAGCCGCGTCAGGCAGCCGCCGTAGGCGTGGCCATTCGCGACGAACGGGTTCGTATCGACCCAGCGTTCGTGGATGTTCAACCGGCCCGTATCGAACGATGGATACGGTTCGGTGGCCACATCGACGCGCTCTTGCACGACGTGGCCTTCGCTTTGCGCGATGCTCAAACACTTCGTCCAAGTCGCAGTATCGGTGTTCCAGCCGAGGACGATCTGCTTGCCGCCGTGCGCGTTATTCGGCTTCAAAACGAGGCGATCCTTGTTGTCGACGATGTACGGCAGTAGATCGACGTGAAGCCCGTCGTGCGTCGTAATCCGGTCGGCGACGATCCGCGTCCACGGGATATGCTCGCGGATCGCTTCGCGTTCCTCGGCGGTAAACATCGCGGCATTGCGGTCGTCGGTGGCGACGGCGAACGCGGCTTTCTTGCCGAGGACTTTGCAGCGGAACGGGTTGACCATACACGCCGCCCCCTCCCGTACGGCGCGAATGAGCGGGTGGTTCAAGCCGCATTCGTCGATGAGGTCGCGCAACAAAATCCGCCGGTAAACCAGATTCACCCGCCGCCCGTTTGCGCGAAGCGTGCCGTTGTAGTAATCGAGTTCGCGCGGGTCGGCGATGCACGTCTCGAAACCTTGCGACTGCAATGCCTCCGCGAACAGCACGAACTCGGCCTGCGTTGGCACGTTCGCCCAGTCGACAATCGCGATCCGCGGCGGCTCGCCGGTGCCGCTCCACTGCCGGTAACAGTCGAGAAGCGCAGTCGTCAGTTCGCCCAAACACGGCAGCGGCCTCGCGGTGTACGATTGCTGAAACTCTTGAAACGCAGGCAATTCGGCGAACGCGGCGGCGAGTGCATCGGTGTAACCCGCGCCGGCGGGGGACTGCGAATTGAGTTCGACGAACCGCAATCGCCCTTCGCGGCTAAAGAACCCATCGAACCGCGCGATCGGGTTCGGCGAGTCGTAACCGGGCTCGTGCGCGAAGAGTTCCTCTTCCCAGTCGTGGACGCCGAACTGCTTCAGGAACGGGCGATCGCGCATCGCACGGTCGTGCATTTTGCGGAACGCGCGCGAGAGGATCGACGTACGCGACTGGAGATATTCGCTTTGAAACGCGGTCAGAAAGCGCGGGCGTAACACCGAACAGATTGGGCGGGAGCCGAAGTACAGGTTACGCTTCGCGAGCGCGGCCATCAGTGCGTCGTGCGTGTTCGCGGCGGTCTGTCCGCTGGAAATAATGTCGTGGTAGGCCCCAATCGCGTCGTCGATCACGGCCCCATTCCTTCCGTCGCGGCGGCGGTGAACGCCTCGAACAACCGTCGCATTGCGGGGTCGGTCGCGGCGAGTTCTTCCGGGTGCCACTGCACGCCGATTGCGAACGATGCCTTGGCTTCGACCGCCTCAATGATGCCATCGGGGGCGAACGCCGACGCAGTCAGATTCGGCGCGAGTTCCTTGATCGCCTGATGGTGCATACTGTTTACGGATAGCGAAGCGGAGCCAAAAATGTCGGCAATTCGCGTACCCGCCTTCACCGCAATGTCGTGAACGCACGCCGTGCGGATGTGCAAATCGGCCGCGAAATAATCGTGTTTGATCGCCGCAGGCACTTCCGCGCGAATGTCCTGATGCAACGACCCGCCACACGCCACGTTCAGCAATTGCAGCCCCCGGCAGACCGCAAAGATCGGCAGCCGCGCATCGAGCGACATCCGGACGAGCGCCGTCTCAACCGCATCGCGCTCGGGGTCGGTCGCACCGAGGTACGGCTTCGCCGCTTCGCCGTACCGCGTCGGGCTGACATCCGCACCGCCCGCCAGGAACAGGCCATCGAGCCGGTCGAAAATCTCGCGAAGTGTCTCGGGATCATCGGCAAGTAGCGGGATAATCCACGGGATCGCACCCGCATTCCGGAGCGCGTCGATGTACGGCTTCCGCATCACCCAAAACGCATCGGATGAGCTTTGCGTCTGCATCGGGATACCGATAATCGGTCGCGCAGGCATGGCGGAATCTCCTTCCCGCGAATTGTATGTGATGAGTGCGATTTGTTAGCGCGAAAGGCGAGCGAGGGAATAGGTGAGTCCTCCCGGCGGGATTTGAACCCGCGACCGACGGCTTATAAGGCCGGCGCTCTGCCACTGAGCTACGGGAGGGAAGCGTATGCCATCGCGTATCATCGCATCCTCCCATCTGTGGCTCTGTGCCACGTAGACCATCCACAATGAGCATGTGCATCGGCAATAGGTTCGACTACCTATTGCGGTGTGCGAATGAAATCGATTCGGCGATACATCACGGCGGTGCAGTCGCGGGCGATTTCGCGCCAGTGGCCCGAGCTGCGCATTGCGTGTTCGAGTGGCAACATCGGCGTCGATGCGGCGACGATTGCGACTTCAAAACGGTACTCCTGGTACCAATCCTCGAATCGCTCCGGGTGGTCGCGAATCGTTTCGACGTAGTTCATCAACCAGGCATCGCCGCACAACTCGAAGCGGTCGTCCATGAAGATTTTGAGCTTCGGCGCGTGATAGATTACGAAACCGCCGAGGTTGGCATCGTTGTAAATTCGCGTGCCTGTCGGCACGGTGGCAGCGTAGTTTTGCAGCGGTTCGATCAGCGATACCGGCACCAGCCACGGATCGAGATGTGCCATGCCAGTGCCGATGATGGGACAGCGCACGCGGTACGATTGCAGCACAATCGCCGTCGCCACCGCGATCATCGGCAATAGCCACGAATGCCAGGTGAAGGGCCGTAAGGGTAAAGTGACATCGCGGGCTAATGTGTCGCCTTTTCGGCACAAATAACGGTGCCAAAAAGTGTGCGGCCAAATGTCGGCGAGCAGGACAGTACCGACCACCACGAACAGTGGCCCTTGCCGAATGCTCTTGATCGTGAGCACGAACCAGACGAGCGGCAACAGCCACGTGATGCGGAAATCATGCCACTTTGCACCAAATAGCACGATCAAATATACGACCGCGAACGCCAACACGGCTCGATCGCCGGGCCGTTGTGGATTGAGCATCGTGTGTTCGTCGACGTACTGCGCCATCGCGCCGGAGCCGACGATTCGGAACCAGGTTCGCTGCATTTCGAGGCCGAACGGGTTCGCGAACATCGTCAGTGCGCACATCGCCACGATGCCGAAATAGGCGAGCCACTCGCCACGATTCATACTGCGAAGGACCGCCCAGCCGATGCCGGCGAGTGCGAGCGTGGCCACGCCGCCGAGCATTCCGCCGTGGATATTCGTCCAAACGAGATGCAGCGGAATTAGCAACAGCAACCGCCCTCGCCCGATCTTGCCGCGGTCGAAATCAACGATGAACCCCGCAACGATGGCCATGAATACGATGGTGATGATGTGTGGGCGGGCGTAGAAATGGAACCCCGCTGCCATCATGCTGAGCGCCGATACGATGCCCGCCAGCGGCCAACCCATCCCACCGACGAGCAACCGATGGAACACCCACGCGAACAACCCCGCGAGCATCACCGACATGCCCAACAGCATGCCGTCGAAACCGAGTGCCGAGTGAATCGCGGACATGACGATCTCACCGCCCCACTGTTGCGGGATCCAGGTTTTGCCCGCGAAGGGGAACGTGAACGGGTCGGTGGTCATGAATCCGCGTTCGCGGATGAGATCTCCGACGCGAATGTGCCAGAACGTGCCGGGGTCGACGAACGCGCGTGCCCGGTACAGGACGGCAAGAATCGGCCACGCCACCAGGAAGAAAACGACTTCCGAACGCACGATTCGCGACAAAACAGCGGCTCCGATGGAGACAGGTTTCCGGTCCATAGCGCTGAGTGTAGCTCCTTCGTGCCAACGATCTCGGCACCGCATTCGATTTTTCGCGCGCACCTTTAGGTTTTCAGAAGTACAATCAGACTACCGTTGTCAAATCAACCGACGGCAGGCCGTTCTCCTAGACCTCTGTGGCCCACGATGGATTGGAATACTCCCGAACACCTCATTCAAGCGATCCGCGATTGCGGCCTCTATTCCCCAGCGCAACTCGTTGCTCTCGACGACATTCCGCCCGATATTCTGGCCAATCCCGTCGCGCTCTCCGAACGGCTCCGTGCGGCGGGTCTCCTCACGGGTTACCAGTCGAAGAAAGTCCGCATTAGCCGCATCGTCGAAATTTTAATCGGTCCGTATCTGGTGATGGACAAGATCGGCGAAGGCGGGATGGGTAAGGTTTACAAGGCAATTCAGCTAAAGGTCGGCCTCATCGTGGCGTTGAAGGTCGTGCGTCCGCATCTATTATCGAATAAGACCGTCATGCGGCGCTACAAGCGGGAAGCCGCCGCCGCGGCGACGCTCAACCACCCGAACATCGTATCGCTCCACAATGCCGACGAGGCGGGCGGTCGCCACTATATGGCGATGGAGTTCGTCAACGGATCGGACTTAGCGCGACTCGTCAAGGAATTCGGCCAACTCCATTATTGCGAAGCCGCCGAGTACGCTCGACAGACGGCGCTCGGGTTGCAACACGCGCACGATCGCGAGTTCGTTCACCGCGATATTAAGCCGTCGAACTTGCTCGTTTCCGGCGAACGCGCGCTGCCCAATACGGGCGGGGTGGCGCACGTCAAAATCCTCGACATGGGCCTGATCCGGTCGCTCAGCGACGACGACGATGTCTCGCGCACGGAACTGACCCGCGATGGTACCGTCGTCGGCACGCCCGATTATATGTCGCCCGAACAAGCGAAGAACTCGAGCACGGTCGATGCCCGCGCAGACATTTACAGCCTCGGCTGCACGCTCTTTTACCTCCTCGCCGGTCGCCCGCCATTCCCCGACGGTTCGCCGATCGACAAGCTACTTCGCCATCAACTCGACGCGCCGCCGGACCTGCGGAAACTCCGGCCCGACGTGCCGTACGACCTCATTCGGATCGTCGATAAACTGCTGGCCAAGAAGCCCGAAGACCGCATTCAGACCTGCACCGAGGTCGCGGCCCAACTCGCTCGATTCACGCCCGATGCGGCTCCCGAACCGGAAATGTCGCTCCAAGGCGAAGCGTACGTTTACGCCACTCCTGCCGCAACGGGCGGTGCGAGCGTACCCGATGGCACCACGGTCGTCACGTTGGCGGTGAATGCGGCGAACATTCCCGAAGCCGAGATCGTGACCGCGCCGATGCGTTCGCGGAAGGCCGCCAAGCCGATTCGCGTCGTGGCAGTACCCGAACATTCGGACGGGAACCTTCCTGCGGCGAACGCGGTTCGCATCCCGAAGCCTCGGCATTCCGACCATAGTTCCGGAACGATCTTGACGACCGTGGCAGGGGCTACGACGAATTCGGACACCGACGACTCGAAGGAAACGCGACGGAATCGACCATTGAAGGCCAAGACCGTTCCCGTGCGGAAGCTGAAGCCGAAGAGCCAACTGCCGACGTTCGCCGCGATCGGCGGCGCAGTGTTGCTCTTAATCGTCGGTACGGTCGTCGTGTTGAAGCCAAGCTCGAAGCCACCCGAAACGACGCAGCCGATTCCGGTGGCGACGAAACCCGTTGCGGTTGAACCCGCGAAGGGCAACTTGGTACCGGCATCGTGGAACCTACCCGACGGCGTGACGGTCGCGATGGTGATCCACCCCGAAGCGTACATGAATAAATGGAAGCAGGCGATCAAGCCCAAATCGGTGGCCGCGATCAACGCACTCACGTCGCGCTACCGTTTCGACGTGCGAAGATGCGAGCGGATTACGTACGCCATAGCGAGCGATACCGGTTTCGGTTCGCGACACTATGCCATCGCGGAAGGCGATTTCCTGAACGCGAACTGGATCGCCGAACTCGATCGTACCGTGGCTCCGAACACGATCAATGGACAGAAGTGCTTCTCGTTCGTGACGCCGAAAAATCAACGAGTGATTGCCACGGTCATCGCCGAACGCGCCTATGCCCTGGGAAGCGATGGCGCTTCGTTAGTCGCAATGGCCCAACGATCCGCACAGAAAAAACCGCCCACGACGGCGTCCGATAAGCTCATCGGCGCACTTCCCGACCCGCTCGATGCGAACCGACCATTCGCCACGTTTGTCGCCACGGGGCGATGGACGTTCCCCGAGGGCGACGCGCTTTCGCAGTACGGCATCGAGCTGATCGTCGCACGGATTCGCCTCGTCGAAGATCGCTTTCAAGTCGATGTCGAACTGACGGGCACGAGCCAAAAGAAACTGCAAGATTTCACGAACATCGAGCTGTGGAAGAAAATTAAAGATCACCTCCCCGCCATCGAGCCATTCGTACTCAAGATCGCCGCGAACGAGAGTTCCAAAGAGTACGAAACCGTCGGCCAACAAGTCCGAATGAAGATCTCCGGCGAATGGGAACCCGAAGAAGCGCACGATTGGTTCGAGAAACTGATCGACGAAAAGTAGGGAATACGCATAAGCATCGAGCATCGACGGGTTAAGAAGATGACGGCTTCCACTTCGCCGCCGCGAATCGAACCGGCGTACACCGTGGTGATCTGGAGTTCGGGATCGACGAGCCAAATCAGCGGGACACCCGCGCGGATGTATTCGCGGATCTTCTCGCGAACCGCACCTCGCCGATCGCTGGGAGAAAGAATCTCGACGATCAAATCGGGGGGCAACGGGTTGTCTCCGTGCGGACGTGTTGGGACTTGTCTAATGCTGTAAAAGGAAATGTCCGGGCCACGCACCGTATCGGGATCGCGTTCGATGGTGACAGCATTTTCCGTCAAGACCCAGCCGAGCTTTCCGGGGTACACGACGTTTTTCAGCAACCAAACGATCTGTGCATGAACCAGGGAATGTTCGGCCTGATTCATCGCCACGGTCACGATCTCCCCTCGGAACAGTTCTTGCTTCGAACCATCTGCTGGCTCTGGCATGTTTAAGAACCCTTCCGCAGTTATCGCAGACATCTCGCACCCCTCGAAACATGCCGGAAATTTACTCGAAGAACTCAGCGACTTTGCACGCAAACCCCGGCAGCACATCGCCACCGGTGATGGTGTCTTCGGAATCGTGTTCGACGCCACGCATGTTACCGGAGTAAACCATCGCGGTTTGCGTTTCGGGATCGACGACCCACACCAGGCGAACACCAGCGGCAAGATACTCGCGAACCTTTTCGCGAATAGCCCTGTTGCGGTCACTCGGCGAACGAATTTCGACGACAATGTCCGGGGCAATGTCCGGATATCCTCGCGGGCGTTGCGGCATGCGTGAAATGCTGAAAAAATACACATCCGGTCCTCGGACCGTATCGGGGTCTCTCTCCACTAAGACACCCGATTCGCCACCGACCCAGCCGAGACGGTTTGGCGTAACCAAGTTCTTGAGGAGCCAGCCAATTTGAAATTGGACGAGGGCGTGTTCTTGTTGCGGTCGAGACATCGTCACAATCTCCCCACGTACGAGTTCTTCTCTCGAACCATCCACCGGCTCGGGCCGTTCGGCGAACTCTTCCGCGGTGATCCGTTTCGTCGTCAACGTTGTCATATCGCTTCCTCGTTCGGTTCTCGTTATCATAACAACCTGCGAAAAGGTTCACCCACCCCAATCGGAACTCCTTCATGCGCTGGCTCCTCTTATTGTTGGCGTTCATTCCGTATTCCGCACCGCAATTGCAGGCGGCAGACAAACCGGTGCCGACTTCGGAAGCGGCGGCGAAGATGAAAGTCCCGCCGGGGTTCCACGTGACGCTGTTCGCGGGTGAGCCGGACATCGTCCAGCCGATCGCGTTCACGTTCGACGATCGCGGGCGGATGTGGGTCGTCGAGTGCCTCAGCTACCCGAAGTGGAGCCGCGATGGCAAAGGGCACGATCGCGTCGTGATCCTCGAAGACACCGATGGCGACGGCAAGCACGACAAGAAAACCGTGGTGATCGATAACGGCGTGAATCTTTCCGGTATCGAGTTCGGCTTCGGCGGCGTCTGGCTCTGCTCGTCGCCGAACCTGATTTTCGTGCCAATCGCGGACGACAAGCCGAGCGGCCCGCCGGTGATTCATCTCGACGGCTGGAACATGACCGACACGAAACACACGGTATTTAACAGCCTGATCTGGGGGCCCGACGGCTACTTGTACGGCTGTAACGGCATTCAAGCGAAGGCGTTCATTGGTGCGCCGGGCACGCCGAAAGAGAAGCGTGCCTACATGGATTGCGGCGTCTGGCGTTACCACCCGACCAAGAAGAACTTCGAAGTCGTGGCGACCGGCACGACGAACCCGTGGGGCCTCGACTTCGACGAACACGGCGAAATGTTCATCACGAACTGCGTGATCGATCACCTGTTTCACGTCGTGCCCGGCGGGCGATACGAACGCATGTACGGCCAGGACTCGAACCCGTACGCCTTCGGATTAATGAGCAGTGCGGTGGACTACAAGCACTGGGGGGGCGGCCACTGGACCGACGGCCGCGCCGATCTGAAAACCGGCCTGAAGAAGCAACACGACGACGCGGGTGGCGGTCACGCGCACAGCGGCGCGGCGATTTACCTCGGCGACAACTTCCCGAAGGAGTATCGCAACACGCTGTTCACCTGCAATATCCACGGCAATCGCCTCAACAACGACGGCCTCGAACGCACGCCATCGGGGATGAAAGGCGTACGCCGACCGGACTTCCTATTCGCGAACGACCCGTGGTTCCGCGGCATCTGCGTCAAGCAAGGCCCCGATGGCGGTTTGTACGTCAGCGATTGGAGCGACACCGGCGAGTGCCACAACTACGACGTGGCCGACATCAGTAATGGGCGCATTTATCGCACGATCTACGGCGACCGAAAAAGCTGGAAGGGCGATGTCTCAAAAATGACGGACGCGGAGTTGTGGAATCTCCATTCATCGAAGAACGAATGGCTGGTGCGAAAAGCGCGGCGCGTCCTTCAGGAACGGCAGGCGGCTGGGCAGGAACTGAAACTGCCGAGTACGGATATCGACGTACTGAACAAACGAATCGATGAAACGATCGCTTTACGCTTGCTGTTCACACGACTTGCCCTCGGCAAACCATTATTGGTTGTCGGGAAGACGATGCCGGAATCGCTTCGACTTTGCTCGGTTCGCGCCTTGGATCAATTTAGCGACGCAGAACTTCGTGGGACGGAGCCAGTGTTTCTGGAAACCTACGCTCGCGATTCTTCACCAGCGGTTCGTGCAGCCATGTTGAGCGTACTCGCGAAGTTGCCCATCGAGCGAGCATTCACACTCGCTTCCATCATTCTGACGAAAGACGTCGCCGATAACGCCGACGCGAAGCTCAGCCAACTCTACTGGCTCGGCATTCAGCCTGCGGTGCTGGCGAAGCCCGACGAAGCGCTGAAACTCGTCAACGCGATTGCGATTCGGCGGGTGCGGACGAACATCGTTCGCCTCGTGCTGACGTTGCCGAATTCGGAGCCGACGAAACAACTCGATGCGGTCTTCCCGATTTTGGCATCCGCACCGAACGACGAAACGCGGCAGGACATTCTGCAAGGCATCGTGCAGGCATTCGAGGAGCGCAAGAGCGTCGTGCAACCTAAGAATTGGAACGTGATGTACATGATTCTCTCGAGGTCTCAGAACGCGGCAATCGTCTCGCTCGCTAACGATGTTGCGCTGAAATTCAACGATCCCCGTGCCATCGCGGACATGATAGGCAGGATCGCCGTATCGGGCGATGCGAGCGAACGGAACCGCGAGATCGCTCTGTTGGCCGCCCGCAAGACCGACAATCTACCACTGCTACTGCGGACGCTGTTACTCGACCCCACGGTTCGCCGTTCCGCAATCATCGCACTGTCGAACTACAGCGACGACACCACGCCGGCCGCGATTCTGAAGGTATACGCCTATCTCACTGCCGACGAAAAAGCCGATGCCGTGCAGACGCTGTCGTCGCGCGCCAGTTACGCGATGGCACTCCTCGACGCGGTCGAGAAAGGCACCGTTGCCAAGGCCGATATTACCGCATTCACGGCACGCCAAATTGCGACGCTGAAGGACCAAACCGTCGTCGCGAAGCTCAAGGCCGTCTGGGGCGAAGTCAAGCCGGCAAGCGCGAACCGCAACGTGCAGATCGCGAAGTACAAAGCGATGCTGTCGCCGGATATGCTCAAAACGGCAGACGAAAAACGCGGGCGGGTGTTGTTCGCGAAGAACTGCGCAACGTGCCACAAGCTGTTCGGCGAAGGGCAAGTCGTCGGCCCCGAACTCACCGGCAGCCAACGGTCGAATCTCGATTACGTGTTGGAAAACGTCGTCGATCCGAGTGCCGCCGTCGCGAACGAATACAAGATGACCGCGTTCTACCTCTTCGATGGCCGCCTCGTTACGGGCATCATCCGCAAGGACTCGCCCAACGGCGTGACCGTGCGAACCGTGAATGAGGAGCTATTCCTGCCAGTCGCGGACATCGAAACCCGCAAACCGACGCCGAACTCAGTGATGCCCGAAGGCTTGCTCGACACGATGAAGCCCGACGAGATCCGCGACCTGATCGCGTATTTGCAGAAGAATTAGTGGCACTACGCCGACAGCGATAGAAGTAGCCAGATCAATTTACCCCAGTCATGGGCCTTAACAGAATGGACGCGACCATGTTTCGCTCGATGTTGGCGATCCTCTTGAGCCTGACCGCGTGCGCGGTGGCGGCCGACCCGAAGCCGATGACTTCGTCGCTCCGCAAGGATGGCACGTTGCTCGTGAACGGCAAGGCGGTGATGCCGTACGGCTTTTACATCTCGACGGGGCACACGGGGGACATGCGGCTGAAGTGCGTCGAGCAAACCCACGCGATTGGCGGTACGGTCGTCCACATTCAGGGGCCGTGGCACGAAGATACGCGGTTCCTCGACAAGGCCACTGAACTCGGTATCTGGGTGGTCGCCGGGCATACCGAAACCGAAGCGAAACTCGATCGCGTGCGGAAGTTCAAGGATCATCCTGCGATCATCGCGTGGACGATCTTCGACGATGCGAACACGCTGTCGAATGTCGATCATCTCACCAAAATGAACGAGTTGGTGAAGGAAATCGTCCCGCATCGGCTGACGTTCAACCCGCTCGGCACGCAGAGTCGCGACGTGTTGATGCCCGCGGCGGCGTTCTTCAAATGTTCGGATTTCATCGGCTGGGAAATGTACCCCGTCGCCAACCCGAAGGCTGCCGACCCGACCCTGAAAGCGACCGAAACGCAGATGGTGTTAGTGAGCAAAGCCGCAACGCTCGCGAACTGCCCGTACTGGATTTTGCCACAGACATTCTCTTGGCCCGGCAACCGCGTGCCGACGCCTGCCGAGTATCGCAACTTGTGTTACGTCGGCCTCATTAATGGGGCGAAAGGCGTGATGCCGTGGTCGATCTACCACATGGTCGATTCGCCTGCCGTGCGAGCCACGAAGAAGGCCGCGGGCAAACCGGCGTGGGAAGAATGGTACCTGCCCGATAGCAAAGATTTGTGGACCGAATGCGGCGCGGTGGCTCTGGAATTGAAGGCGCTCGCGCCGTTGCTGCTCGACGCCAAGCGGACCAAACTCACCGACGGCGGCGATGTTACCGCCGCGATCTGGCAGAGTGAGGGAAGCGCGGTGATCGTCGCGAATTTGTCCGAAACCGAGTCGAAGCCCGTGTCGCTGGAGTTGCCGATAGGCGATTGGAAACCCGCATTCGCGACTCGCCCGAAAGGGCTAACATTCGCCGATGGCAAGCTCACCGGCGAGATCGGCAAAGCCGAAGTTCACGTCTACCGCGCCGTTCGGTAATGATTGCGACCTGTCACTTTCAAAAAAATCGCGTCGCGACACCGGTGTGTCGCGACGCGAAATGGTTTGCAGATCTCGAATCGGCCTTACGGCTTGATTTTCGATGCCACGTTGCTGAAGGTTTGTCGCGTGCTCTCACCCAGTGCGGTGATGGCAATCAAGCAGACCACGACGATGAGCGCCAACATGACCGCGTATTCGACGGCGGTCGGCCCATCTTCCTTCTTCAAAAACTTCACCAGCGGACGCAGAAATCGATTCATACAACCTGAGGGGGTTAACTCGATGACTAGGGTGTGTCACCACCCCGACGTCATCGAAGACGGGGATGGGGTCTCCGCTTTCACGGCAACCACATCCCCGTCTTCTCAGGTAAGCTCAGACTCTGCTTAGCTAGCAGCAGGAGCCTTGATGTTGCTATTCACATAGCTGAACGTCGAGCTAGCGCTGGAACCCAGGGCGGTGATGGCTGCGATGCAGACGACGATAATCAGTGCGAGCATCACGGCGTACTCGACTGCAGTGGGGCCATCTTCCTTCTTGAGGAAATTGACCATCTTCTTTGCGATCAGATTCATCGGTGCTCTCCGTCAGTGTTGTTCGCAAGGCATCGTGGGTGACAGAGACAAGTCTCCGTCGTTTTTCTACCCCGTGCGTTGCTGACACATGAACCTAGAGCACGATTACAACCGGTGCAAACCGCGCAACCGATTTTTTCTGACTTCTTAACCGAGCCGTGTCGATCTGGACACTCAACACCTAGAACAGCAGTATGGGCCGGGCGCGCTTTACCTAAACTGCCCGACCGGAAAATTCTCCATCTGGTGTCAGTTATGACGGATCTGCCGAATCGTAAGAGTTTGACAACGACCGGAGGCCCCGAACGGGCACCCAACCGGGCGATGCTCCGGGCGGTCGGGTTCCAAGACGAGGACTTCGACAAGCCGATGGTCGGCGTGGCGTCCTTGTACAGCGACATCACCCCGTGCAACAGCCACCTGGACCGCTTGGCCCGCAAAGCGATCGAAGGCATCCGCTCGGCGGGTGGCGTTCCGCAGATCTTCGGCGCGCCGACCGTCTCCGACGGCATCAGCATGGGCCACATGGGAATGCGCTATTCGCTCGTGTCCCGCGAGGTGATTGCCGACTGCCTCGAGACCGTCTCCGGTGCGATGAACCACGATGGCTTGCTCGCCATCGGCGGTTGCGACAAGAACATGCCCGGTTGCTTAATGGCACTCGCACGCCTGAACGTGCCGGGCATCTTCGTCTACGGTGGCAGCATCCTCCCCGGCAAAGGTCCGGACGGCGAAGACGTCGATATCGTTTCGATCTTCGAAGCCGTCGGTAAATTCCAAGCGGGCACGATCGACGAAAAGAAGTTGCATAAGATCGAGTGCGAATCGTGCCCCAGCGCCGGATCGTGCGGCGGGATGTACACCGCCAACACGATGTCGAGCGCCATCGAGGCCATGGGCATGTCGTTGCCGTACGACGCCAGTTACCCGGCGATCTCGGCTTCCAAAGAACGCGAAGCGTATCAGGCGGGCAAGGCACTCATCGGCCTCGTCAATGCGAATATTCGACCGCGCGACATCATCACTCGGAAGTCTCTGGAGAACGCATACACCTTCGTGTTGGCGCTCGGTGGCAGCACGAACGCGGTACTGCACCTCATGGCGATAGCCCGCGAAGCCGAGGTGGAGTGGACGCTCGACGACTTCGACCGACTCGGGGCGAACGTGCCGCACCTCGCGGACCTCAAGCCGGGCGGGAAGTACGTCATGTACGATCTGCACCAAGCCGGTGGCACGCCCCCGGTGCTGAAGGCGCTCCTCGATGCTGGGTTCCTGCACGGCGACTGTATGACGGTCACGGGCAAAACCTTGGCGGAGAACCTTCAGGACGTGCCGAGCGTGTACGCGAAGAAGCAGAAGGTGATTCTGCCAATCGACAAGCCGATGCACCCCACCGGGCACATCGTCATCTTGAAGGGTAACCTGTCCCCCGAAGGCAGCGTGGCAAAAGTCGCAGGCCTAAAGCAACGTGCGATCACCGGACCGGCGAAGGTGTTCGACGGCGAAGAAGCCTGTTTCCAAGCGATTCAGGCGCAAAAGATCGTTGCGGGCGATGTCGTCATCATTCGCGGCGAAGGCCCCGTCGGCGGGCCAGGAATGCGCGAGATGCTGAGCGTTACCGGTGCGCTGATGGGCCAGGGACTCGGCGAATTGGTCGGCCTCATCACCGATGGCCGCTTCAGCGGTGGCACGCACGGCCTCGTCGTCGGCCACGTCGCCCCGGAAGCCTGGACGGGCGGCCTGATCGCGTTCGTTCACGATGGCGATTCGATCACGATCGACGCCGACAAGAAGTTACTCTCGTTGAACGTGCCCGAAGCCGAGATCGCGAAGCGAAAAGCCAACTGGACGAAGCCCGCCCTCCGCGTCCAACGCGGCGTCCTCGCCAAGTTCGCAAGGCTCGTCAGCAGCGCCTCCGAAGGGGCTGTGACGAGTTGATTCGTTTCGCAGAACCTTGGGTGATCTTTCCGTCAGATTTCTTGTTGACCCGCCATT
Source organism: Limnoglobus sp. (assembly GCA_043780595.1). Lineage (GTDB taxonomy): Bacteria > Planctomycetota > Planctomycetia > Gemmatales > Gemmataceae > Limnoglobus. The sequence goes on along the minus strand of JAYWCL010000143.1, from coordinate 48,458 downwards.
TGGAAGGCCGGTAATATTGAATCTGTGGAAGCAGTATTAATTGTTTTATCCCATGTAGGGAATGGGGGCATGGTTCCAATCGTGGCGGCGTTGGGTAGCAGGAAAGTGGTTTCGGCACTTACTACCCACCCCTCCGCGAACTCACTCCCGAATTGCGGAATGTAGCTAACACACCAACGACTTACGTCCGATTTTTGCCGAATCGAATCACGCCGAAACCACTTTTCGGCGTTCCTTTTTTGGCAAAACTGCGACCTGGATATGAACCATGCCCCAATTTCAGTTGCTCGACAATTTTTACACAAGTCGTGGATGGATTTCCGCCCGAATGCGGAATACTCTTCGTGAACTGTCGAACGCAGTGTAGCGGGACGAGCGAATGACGAGCTATCAGATCACGGACCGCGAGACGCGGATCGGCGAGCGGGTGACGGGCTTCACCTGTCGAAAGCCCGGCCACACGATGGCCGTCACGATCCAGCCGAAGGGCGACGGGAAGACGATCCTCTGCACGCTCGTGGTGGTGATGGACGAATGAGAACGGCGAGCCGAGTCTACGTTTGATTACCTTTCGGCGGAAATCACGGATTAAACGCAAACGGCAACGCTGAAGTGTGATCGTTCACGGCGTTGCAAGTATTGGTACGCTCTTCGCTAAACCGGTTATCGGTCAATGACCGATTACTCGCGTGCTACATTCGATAGAATTGTTACACGTGGACTCGATCCACGCGAACTGAACTCTCCCGAGGTATCGTGCGTGTCACGTCGTCGAATTGTCTATCGCCGTATGAATGCCAAGCGCGTGGCGATTTTGTTCGTTGTCATCGCGGTCGTTATGGGCCTCTTCTACTTCGCGAATCGATACCAAGTGAATCGCAACGCGAGCGCGATGCTCGATTCGGCCAAGAAAGCCATCGAGAACGGCAACCGTGCGGAAGCACTTGCGCTTTACATGAAGTACTTGAATTTCCGCCCGCGCGACACGCTCGTGATGGCGGATTATGCACAGTTACTCGACGACGATAGCCAAGTGAACCCGAAATCGAAACGCGAACTGATCGACTGCTACGAACGCTTGCTGAGCATCGCGCCGACGCGGAGCGAGGAGCGGCGGAAGCTCATCAAGATTTACATGGACTACAACTACTTCGCCGGGGCGAAGTTGCACCTCTTGCATATGGTCGATCCCCTCAAAGGTCAGCCGAACGACGTCGAGATGCTCGATCAATTGGCCACGTGCGAACTGCGATCGGGCAAGCTGAACGAGGGAATGGAAAAGCTCCAGCGTATCGTCAAAACGGGGAAAGGGCCGAGTGAGGCGTACCTCAAGCTCGCGATGCTGCTTCGCACGGAAATCAAAACGAAGGAAGCGTTCGAGGAAGCGGATGGCGTGATCGATCAGTTGGCTCGCGATAAATCGGACGACATTACCGCACGCATCACTCGCGCGAAGTACCTATTTGCCAAAGGCGAAACGGCACAAGCTCGCGAAGAGATTCGCAATGCGACCACGTCGGTTCGCGACCCGGAGAAGTACCCGGAATTCGTGCTCCTTCTGACGGAAGTGTATGCCGCGGACAACCGCCTCGCCGATGCGCGCTCGATCCTCGGCAAGGCAGTACAAGTCAATCCGAACAACACGCGGTTGCGCTCGGTGTACTCGGAAGTGCTCATTCGACTCAACCAAGTCGCCGAAGCCGATGAACAACTCCAAGCCGCCGTGCGGTTGACGACGGAGAACGATTTGTTTGCCGTGGAACTCGTCGATCGATTGATCGACCGGAAAGACCTCTTCACGGCGCGTGCGGAAACGACGCGACGCTTCTCCAAACGCGAAGCGTTCCGCCCGACGTTCGATTACCTCAACGGACGGATTTTCCTCGCCGAAGGCAAATGGCCCGAAGCCATTCCCCGGCTCAAGGCGGCACTTCCCGCGTTCGAGAAATGGGCGAAACTCTACGCCAAGGCGCAACTGTCGCTCGGCGAATGTTACGCCTACGCCAGCAACCCCGAACGGATGTACGAGGCCTATCATCGCTCGTCGCAAGTCGATCCGGAATCGATGCTCGCGCAAATCGGGATGGCAAACGCGCTCATCAAACTCGGTCGCGGCGCGCAGGCGGTGCCGATCTTGCAACGCTACGCGGAGAGGATCCCAGCGGCACGGTTTGCGTTGCTGAATGTGCTGTTTCAAGAACAAGCGGTGAAGTTGCCGAGCATCCGGAAATGGACCGCTTTTGAAGCTGCCGTCGGTAAGCCCCCGCACACGATCGGCGTCGAACTCCTACGCGGGCAGGCGTTGCTGATGCAGGACAAGCCCGAAGAGGCAATCGCGTTTTACCGCGATCTCGTCAAGCGGGCACCCGATGAAGCATCGCCGCGAATCGCGATTGCGGCGATCCTCGCGCAATCGGACCCCAAGGCCGGACTCGATGTGCTCGACACCGCCGAGAAGGCGCTCGGCGACAAAGTCGCGATCCGCCTCGCGCGCTCGACGTATATTTTGCGAAAATCGCCGCCCGATGTGGCTGCGATTGTCGCGCTCGGGGAGAAGGCCGAAGCCTTTTCTGTTGAGGATCGCTATGCGCTGCACACCGGCCTCGGCGACTTGCTCTATCAGTTTCTGGGGAAGCGAACGGAAGCGGCGGCGTTGTTCCAAAAGGCGACGGTGGAGAAACCGTACGACCTCGCTTCGCGGATGTCGCTCGTGCAAATTTACCTCGAAGAGAAACGCAGCGACGACGCGGTGAAGGTTCTCGGCGAAGTCAAAGCTCTCGAAGGCGAAGACGGACCGAACTTCCTGTTCGGTCAGGTTCTCGTCGAATTGAGCAACACCGAACCGAGCGACAAAGCGAAAATTGTGGCGATGCGGCCGAAACTCGCGAACATCATCACGCTTCGCGAAACGTGGTCGCGGCCGCATTCGGTACTCGGTAGCCTGGCCGATATGGCGGGCGAATCGGCGGTGGCGCTCGTTCATTTTCGCAAAGCTTACGACCTCGGCGACCGTAGCGAACTGGTCTACCGACGCCTCGTTCTCGGACTCGTTTCGAGCGGGCGCATGGAGGAAGCGCGGCGGTTACTCGAAGGGCGTAGCCAAACGGCGGGCCTCCCCGACGACTTGCGACAACAACTCGCAATCATCGACGCAGCGACGGGTACACGCAACTCGGATGCCACACTCGCGATGATTCAGAAACTCGAAAAATCGGACAACCCGCGCGAGCAACTTTTTCGCGCGAACTGGCTGCAAATGAACGGCAAGCGCGCCGAGGCGATTCTCGCGTTCGAGAAGGCAACGACACTCGCCCCCACATCGCCGGACAACTGGATCGGGTTAATCGCGGCACAAATGAGCGAGGGTAATATGGCAGGCGCGAAAGCGGCTTACCAGAAAGCAGAAACCGCGTTGACTGCGGCGGTGGCCTCGTTCCCAAAGCGCGCGGATCTGCCCGCCACATTGGGCCGCGCGCAGGAAATTCTCGGCGAGAATGTGGCGGCCGAACGCATCTACCTCAATGGCTTGAAAACGCATGCGGACGAGCCGGGCTTGATCCGTGCGTTGGCGGAACTTTACCTGCGTACGTCGCAACTGCCCGCCGCCGATGCGCAGTGCGAACGTCTGCTAAAAACGAACGCACCGGACGTGCAACGACGCTGGGCACGGCGAACGCTGGCTGCAAACAAAGTCCAGCGGCCCGACGGTTACAGTCAGCTTCCGAGTGCGCTCGCGCTGTTGGATGAGAATCTGAAATCGGGCAACAACCCCGAGGATGTGCGTGCGAAGGCGTTCGCCATGACCGTCGATCCATTCCGCAGGGCCGAAGCAAAAAAGTCGATCGAAGATTCGGTGACGCAAGACCCGTTGCCGCTCGAAGACAGCGCGAAACTGGCGATGCTGTACTTCCAAGAAGGCAACGCGAACGCCGCCGAGAATACGCTCCGGTTGGCCACGCGCGGCCCGGTTGCGATGAATTACCTCGTGCTGCTCCATCAGATGCAAACGCAGGCGAACAAGAAGGATGCCGCCCGGCAGACGCTCGACCGCATTCAGGCGATGGCACCCAAAACGTGGTCGGCGATTTCCGAAGAGGCACGATTCAAGGCGAAATTTGAATCGAAGAAAGACGCCGCAAAAGGGCCGCTCGCATTTGCCGCCGCCAACGAACCGGCGATGTTGTTGTCGCTCGTCGGCCCGTTGCTCGTCGACATCGGCTGTGTTGCGGAAGCCGAAGAGGTGTACCGGCGCGCCGCCGACACGACGAAGCTACCGAACCGCTTTCTGGCACTCGCGCTGTTCTACATTCAGACCGGCGAGCAGATCAAGGCAATTGCCACGATCCGCGCCATCGACGACAAGGAAATCACGGTGCCGCAACGCGGCCAACTCTACAAGAACGCGGTCGCGATGCGGGTCCGTCCGAACGTGCCCGCAGCCGAACGCGCCGAGTGGGATCGCACGATTCTCGAAGTGTCGAAGTGGATCGACGAACAGGCTAACTTGGCACCGAAAGATTCGCAATGGGTGCTCGCGCAAGCAATGGTGTTCGAGTCCCGCGAACAATACGATGACGCGATTCGTGCGTACGAGAAAACCCTGGCGAGCGAACCGAATCACGTCGTTGCGCTCAACAACCTCGCGGTGTTGCTGATTTTGCACCGCAACGATACGACCGCACGCCCCACGGAATTGATCGAGAAAGCAATCGGGCGCGTCGGCCCGCAGCCGTACTTACTCGACACCCGCGCGATGGCACGCACCGCCACCGGCAAGTTTGAAGATGCCGTCACGGACGTCAACGCGGCGCTACGTTACGCGCAAAAACCGGTGTATTGCTTCCACGCATTACTCGCCGAGGAGAAGGCCGAGAACCGCGTCAAGATGAACGAATTCCGAGAACTCGCGATTCGCTACGGCATTAAGAAGAACCTGCTCCACCCGAAAGAATGGCCCGATTACGACCGGCTATTCGGCGGGATGTAATCTGTCGAGGGTCGCAGATAACTCGATCGGCGCGATAAACTTGCCAACCGCAGGCGAATGTTTGTGGCGGGTGCAATTTCACACTCACTTGCTCAGTCGAGAGGTGCCGAGGGCGATGAGTTCGCCCGTGAAGTTCGCACGTTCGCCGGTCCAGTCGCCGATCTTGCCGCCGCCGCCGTTGACGCCTGCGGCGAGGCCGCGGGTGAGGACGTACCAGCAGAAGAAGCAATGATTGCTGGTCTCGCCCGGCAATCCGTTGGGGTCTCGGGCGAGGATTTCGTTTCGGATCGCGGTCAGCCCTTCGCGGAAGACTTTGCCGACATACGGGTGATTCCGCCCCGTTTCGATGATCTCTGCGACGCTTTCAGTGTAGATATTGCCAATCGTCAGTTGATCGAGGTCGGAAGCAAACCCGCAGCACGGCTTCACTTCGCCCTTCGGGTTCACGATCAGCGCCTGGCCGGGGCCTTCGCAATAATCCTCCTTGAACCACTCGCCATCCCACGAATTCCCCGGCAACGTCTCGGCCCGTTCCACAGTGGCGAGGTGGTTCCAGTTCATCGTCATCGTCAGATCGTCGCTGACGAACAGGTAACGGTGCAATAGGTCGGACCATTCGATGACGGCATCGAGTTCCGTGGCCAGTCGCCGGATCGGCTCGAGACCCTGTTCGGGTGACCGACTGGCGTAGGAAAGCGAAAGGATCGTGTCGCGGTCGAAGACTCTGCGCGCGATGCGGCAGAACGTGGCGAGCTTGGCGATGTCCATTCCGTGGAACTTGTCGACGCTGAGGCCGAGCTTGCCCGTGAAGCCGACGTCGCGCAACTGCGTCAAAATGCCAGCGAGGTGAGTCTCGTTCTCGAACCAGACGCCGTTCGTCATCATTTTGTCGAACCGGAAGCCGAGTTCGGCCGCGCGTTTCGTGAGCGCGACGAGGAATTCCGGGTAAACGAACGGCTCGCCGCCGGTGAATCCGAGGATCTCGATGCCCAGTACATGCGACTGTTCGAGGCAACGAATCGCGGTGGGAATGTCGAGGCGATCCGGCCATTCGATTGGCACGCAACAGTGCGGGCAGGCGAGATTACACTGGTAAGTGCCCGCAAACGACAGATAATTCGGCCGGAACCGGCGTTCGGTATCCGCAACCGTGCGGGCGTCGGCGTCTCCACGAGTCAAGTTCGGCGTAGGGCGAGCGGCCATGCGAGAGAATTCCGTGTGTCGCGTACAATTCAACGGTTGATGTAGGAATCCGCCGCTGTTAGTTCAGCCCGCTTGCATCGTCTATTATTGTGGTGTGGCTAGTTCTGTGGCGCTCGGATCGCGTCGGTTTGGTCGGTTGTGACGAAAAGAACGTCGATTCTTTCCTCGACGGAATCGGATTTACCGTGTAGGCTGTTTAGCGAAAGTGCAGAATGTTTATCATCAGCGAATACCCCGGTTGAACCGGCTCTTTGGAAACGACTTCCATGCACCACGCCAATCTCCGCACCGCGATGGGTTCGACCCTGGTGATGGTGCTTACCTTTGCCATCGTGCTCGGAACGAACCGCGTTACCGTTGGGCAAGTCGTCGTGAAGCCGGGTGCTCCTGTCGTGCCTGAAGATGGCAAGAAGGTCAAAGCGCAGGCGATTGAGGTCATGACGTTCCCGTCGGACCGCGATGCGAAGAACATGATTCGTGCCGTCAACGATTACCTCGTCGAGTTCAAAGATAAATCCAGCAGGGCACCGTGGGATAAAATCTGTGCGGCGGCGCAACAGGTACTCGATTCGAAGAGCGACTCGTTCTTCGAGAAATCGGGTTCGACGGGCGACGATGCAGGGAAGATTCAGCGGGTCAGTGCGAAGGCCGAGGCGAACCGGCTGATCGGGAGATTCCCACCGGATGGCAAGCAGTTCTATCAACTGACGTTCGGCCCGCCTGCCGAGGCGTTGATCGCAGATGCCAAGGACAAAGGCTACGACCGTGCGATACTCGCGGACGTTTCGCAACGCTACTTCCACACGAAAGCCGGTACGCAAGCGACGTTGTATCTGGCGGGGTTGAACCTCGACCGCGGCAACTACGTCGAGTCGGCTTACTCGTTCGAGCGACTGCTCGAACGCAAAGACATCGACGACCTCTGGAACCCGCTAACTACCTTCAAAGCGATCGTGGCGTTCAAACGGGCCGGTTCGCAAAGTGCGACGGTTGCGAAACTGACGGGACAACTCGAAAAGAACTACCCGCGCAACGGGCTAAAAATCGGGCTGCGATCATATACGATCGACGAACTCAAGGAAGAACTCGCGAAGCCTCACCTGACGATGTTCGGGCGAATCAGCGAGAATTACATTATCTCGCGGCTGGGGAATGCGTCGCACTCGGCGATTGCCGACGGCGGAGCGCCATTCCTCGACCCGAGTTACACGAAGCCGATGCTATATCGCACGCAAGATGCGCCGTTTCAGGAAGGTTCGACGTGGGTACGCCAGAACCTCAACGAGGTGCTTCGCGGTATCCGACCCGCTAAGCAAGAAGTCGCCATCCCCGGCTTCTTCCCGCTCACGTCGCAGAACTTGGTATTCATCCGCACCTACGACGGCATCTACGCCTACATCACGCAAGAAGGCTTCTCCAATCACGGTCGCCCCGCGAAACCGGGCGACCTTTACTGGATTGCCGAGGCGAAAGGCAGCCTGAGTAAGATCGTCGGCGACGACAGCAAAACCGACGTTATCAATCGCTGGACGGCGTTTCAGAATCAGGGGCAACTCAAGTCGATTCTGTTCGAGAATCCGCTCGTCGGTTCGATGTCGCACGATGGTCAGAACGTCTACGCCATCGACGATGCCGCGATTCCTAATGCACCCGCGATTAACAATCAAGATGGCGGCTTCGGCGGTCAGGGCGTGCCGGTCACGAGCGACAAGCTGTTCGGCGATGGCAATCGGCTGATCGCGCTCAACATGGTTACGGGCCGTCTGGCGTGGCAACTCGGCGTATCGCAGGGCGGACCGCCACTGAGCGACGAGGAAGACGATAAGACCGATAACCCGCTTTTGCTCATGCAGAACAGCTATTTTCTCGGGCCACCACTACCCGTGAACGGCAAGATCTACGTGCTGTTCGAGAAGAACGGCAAAGTCCGCCTCGCGTGCTTGGACCCGAACAAAGTGCGTCGGTTCGATGTGCCCGGTGGCAAGCCGAGCGACAAAGGCCCGGAGTTAGTGTGGTCGCAACGCATCGGCGAGCCGAACGTGAAACTGCCCGTCGATACCTATCGTCGCTTCCAGTGTGCCTACCTGACGTACTCCGACGGCGTACTGATCTGCCCGACGAACGCGGGGGCGGTGGTGGCGATCGACATCATGGCCCGCAGCCTCATGTGGGCGCGCTCGTACCGCAGCATTAAGGGGACTGATATCGCGGAAGAACAGGGGCCGGGCGGCGGCGCGATGCGCCGTGTTCGCGTTCTCGGTGGCGTGGCTCAGGGTGGGGCGCAGACGGTGCTTTCCAGCGAACGCTGGCGATCGGCAGCCCCGATTATCACCAATGGCCGTGTGATCTTCACTGCGTTCGATTCGGAAAGCATGGATTGCCTCGATCTGCGGACCGGCGACTTGCTCTGGACCGAACCGCGCCGGAGTGGCGATTTGTACGCGGGTGGCGTACTCGCAGACAAGGTCGTTGTGGTCGGTAAAGAATCGTTGCGAGCCATCAACGTCATTGGGCAGACTCGCGCGAAAGCCACGGCAACGGGCAAGGAAGACGCGGTTATCGCCTGGCGCGACTTGCGGATCGGCACCCCTGCCGGGCACGGTACCGCGAGCAAAGGTGGGGTGTTCTACGTGCCACTTGCGGATAGCCCCGATGGCAGCCGCCCCGAAGTCTGGGCGATCGATGTCGCCAAAGGCGAAGTGATCGCGAAAGCCGCATTCCGCGTCAAAGACGATGGCGGGCCGAAGCCGATGCTCGGCAACCTCGCGTTCCACGAAGGGCAACTGTTCTCGCAATCGCCGAACGAACTCGCAGTGTTTCCGCTCATCGAACTCAAGAAGCGCGAGATGGATCGGCTGTTGAAGGCGAACCCGAAAGACCCGAGTGGCCTCGTCGCGCGTGCGGAACTGAACATGGACGAAGGCAAGCTCGCCGATGCCGTTGCGGACTTCAAAGAAGCCGACAAGAACAGCCCGAACGAAACGACGCGCCAGCGGTTGCGCGACAAGTTGTACGTTGCCTACACCGAACTGATGCGAAAAGATTTCGCTTCGGCGGAAGGGTTTCTAGCGGAGTACAAGACGCTTTGCGACATCTCGACCGAGTCGGAAGAACCGAACGCCAAGCAGCGACTGATCGACGAGAAGTTACGCCGTCAGGGATTGTACTTACAACTTCTGGCCAAGGGGCGCGAGAGCCAAGGGCGGCTCGCGGAGGCGTTCGATTACTACCGTGGCTTTGCGTCGCTCGGCAGCAACAAGCAACTGATTTCGATCTACGACGAGCCGAACGGCCAGACGCGACCAGACGTATGGGCGCAAGGTCGCATCGAGATGATGATCCGCAACGCGAAAGATCCTGCCGTCCGCAAGCCGCTCGAAGACCGCGTCGCCAAAGATTGGGAAGCGATCCGTGCGAAGGGCGAACTGACTGCGATCCGCGAGTTCGTTCAAGTGTTCGGCTATCACTTCGCATCCGGTAAAGAGGCGCAATTGGCACTCGCGCAGAAGCTGATTGAAAGCAATACCGAAGAAGCGACCCGCGAAGCGCAGAACGTGCTTTTGAAACTCTGGTCGATCACAGCCGACGACCGCACGATGGCGGCACGCGCCATCGAGATGTTGGCCGCGCTTTCGACGCGCCGCGGCATGATGGACGACTCCGTCGCATATTACAGCCGTCTGGGTACCGAGTACGCTGATGTCGTCGTTCGCGAGGGTAAGACCGGTGCCGGCTACTTCGGCGATCTGCTGACCGACAAGCGATTGTTGCCGTACCTGGAGCCAACGCGAACGATCACGCCTTCGCGAATTAAAGCGGATCGCAAGCAGGGTAATCCGGGCGGCGCGATCAATATGGGCTTTGCGCTCAACCCCGAAGGTGCGGAATCGAACCCGTTCTTCAAGCGACATCGCTTGATGATGGACAATAACACCTCGGGCAACGGAACCTATACGCTGCGTGTCGAGGACCGCGCGACGAACGAGGTCAAGAGCCGCTACCCGAATTTCCAACTGTACGCACCGAACGGGCCGCCGCAACATCAGTTGGCACAGCTAAAAGGGCACATCTTGTTGTTGCATGCGGGGATGAAGGTCCACTGCCTCGACCTCGCCGAGAAGCGGCAACTGTGGGAAGTGAGCGTACTCGGGGAAGGCACGAAAGTCGATTTCAACAACGTCAGTTTGGTTCCCGGCGTCGATGGCGAAGTGTTCGTGACTTACAACGCCGATGGCTTCCGAATCAGTCTCGGACGCTCGACGATCCTCGAATCGAACTACGTCTGCGTGGTCACGCGCGATGGCCTGTCCGCCTACGAGCCGACCACCGGCAACAAGCTTTGGACGCGCAACAACGTCAGCTCGGCATCGCTCGTTTTCGGCGATGGCAAGCACGTGTTTCTGGTCGAAACTCTCACCGATGGCAAGTCGCGATCGCGAGTGCTGCGTGCCGTCGATGGGATGTCCGTCGATGGCGTGCCAGACTTCGGCACGCTCGTGACCGGCCCCGCTCGGCAGCGCATCATCGGCAGAAACATCTTGCTCAGCGAGGGCGGCAACGGCAAACCGCGCACGCTCCGACTCTACGACCCGCTCGCTGCGAATGATATTTGGAAGAAAGAATACCCCGCCGATGCCACGCTGTTGAAGTCGTACGTGCCCGATTCGGTCGCGATGTTGAAAGTCGATGGGCGGTTCGACGTCCTCGCCAACGCGACGGGTAAAGTTCAATTTGAAGGCCGCATCGACGAAGCGAACTTGGCCGCGCACATGAAGGGCCTACACGTGCCCATCTTCGTCGCCGATGGCGAACGCTACTATGTGGTGCTCAACCGCACGGCCAACGTGAATCGCCAAACGTACTGGGGTAATCAGCAGATTAAAATGGTGCCGGTGAATGGGGCGATGTACGCCTTCGACAAAGCGACGGGGAAGCGGTTGTGGTTCACCGAATCGTTGACCGAATCGCAGCAACTCATGATCGAGCGGTTCGACGAACTACCCGCGATCGTAATCGGTGGTATTTCGCAATCCGAAGAAAACAACGCCCAGCCGAGCTACAAATTCGCGATCATCGACAAGCAGAATGGCCGCTTGCGACTGTTGCGAAACGAAAATCAGGGCAACACGTTTTACAGTATGCAGACCGATCCGAAGAACGCCACGGCACGGCTCGTTCGCGGGGATTTCTACGTGGACATCGGCCCCGACCTCGAAGCGAAACCGCCTACGACCAACAAGTGAGGTATCGTACGATGACTATCCGATATCGAATCGCACTATTCGCGGCGATTTTTGTATTTCAGAACTCGTTTCCGAGCATCGGCCGCGCCGCGGACGAAGCGCCGAAGAAGAAGCTCGACGCGGATCAAATGGTCGAGAAGGGCCTCGAGTGGCTCAAGCGAAATCAGGCCGCCGATGGCCACTGGGAGGCCCAAGGCGCACAGTACCCGACGACGATGACCGCCATCGCGGGCATGGCATTGCTCATGGAAGGTAGCACTCTCCGCGAGGGCAAGTACAGCGATAACCTCGTTAAGGCGGTCAACTGGTTCCTCGTTCGCTCGCAGCCGAACGGACTGCTCGGCAACCCCTCGAACCCGACCGAAGCGTCGCGCTACATCTACGGCCACGGCTTCGGCCTGATGTTTCTGGCGAGCGTTTACGGCGAAGAAGACGATGAAGATCGCCGCAAGAAACTCGAACAGGTTCTGAAGCGTGCGGTCGATTTCACCTGCAAAGCGCAAACCGATAAGGGTGGCTGGGGTTATGTCAGTGCGCTCGAAGGTGGGAACTTCGACGAAGGCTCGACGACGATCACGCAACTTCAAGCCCTGCGTGCGGCACGTAACGCGGGCATCCCGGTGCCGAAGAAGACGATCGATAACTCGGTGGAATACCTGCGGAAATGCACGACGCCACGCGGTGGCATTATCTACAACCTCAGCAGCGGTGGCATCGCAGCATCGGGCCAGGAGCGCCCGCCGATCACCGCCGCCGCCGTCGCCTGCGCGTTCAGTTCGGGCCAGTACAACGACGAATACGCGAAGAAGTGGATCCAGTATTGCAAGGAAAACATCCCGTACGCCAAGGGCCGTCTGTCGCACGACGAGTACCAAAGCTACTACTTCGCACAGGCCATCTACGTCCTCGGCGACGACCGCTACGGGCAGATGTTTCCGAAAGTTGCGAAGGCAGACTGGCTCACGTGGAGTTCGTACCGCGAAGCGATGTACGAGTATCTGAAAGGCCAACAGGCCGCCGACGGTAGTTGGTCCGGTGGCTACATCGGGCCGGTGTTTTCGACGGCCACGAACTTGACGATCTTGCAACTGGAAAAAGGCATCCTCCCGATCTACCACCGGTAAAATTTCGCCGACACCCGTACGACATTCATTTGCATTTAATTCACCTGTATTTAATGGGAACCCTCGCACCATGACCGTCGATACGCCTGCATTCAAACTCGAAGACACGGACATCGCTTCGATCAAGAAACTTCAGACGGCTTACAAGGATCTGAAGCACCAACTCGGTCGCGTGATCGTCGGCCAAGACGAAGTCATCGAGCAACTGCTGATCGCCATGTTCAGCCGCGGCCACTGTATGCTCGAAGGCGTGCCGGGCCTCGCGAAGACGTTGCTCATCTCGTCGTTGGCGAAGTGTCTGTCGCTCGATTTTAGCCGCATTCAGTTCACCCCGGACTTGATGCCTGCGGACATCACCGGCACGGACTTCATCGAGAAGAACCCAATCACGGGAGGGATCGACCTCAAGTTCCGCCCTGGCCCGCTGTTCTCGAACATCGTACTCGCCGACGAAATCAACCGGACGCCACCCCGAACGCAGGCCGCGCTACTCGAGGCGATGCAAGAGCGTACGGTGACGGTCGGTCGCGTTCGCCACAAGCTCGCCAGCCCATTTTTCGTGCTCGCCACGCAGAACCCGATCGAGCAAGAAGGCACGTATCCGCTACCCGAAGCCCAACTCGACCGCTTCATGTTCAAGGTGTTCGTCACCTACCCGAGCTTCGACGAAGAATTTGAAATCGCTCGCCGCACGACGGCGTTGCAAGTCGAGGAAATCGCCCCCGTGTTGACGGGCGAACATATCCTCGAGTTGCAAAATCTCGTTCGCAAAGTGCCGGTGTCGGACCACATCATCCGCTACTGCCTCGCGATCGTGCGTCAAACGCGGATCAGCGAAGGCGGCGCGCCGAAGTTCATCCGCGAATGGCTATCGTGGGGCGCTGGCCCGCGTGCGGTGCAGAACCTGATTCTCGGTGCGAAGGCACGAGCGCTACTCAATGGCCGACCGCACGTGACCACCGAAGACATCAAGAAACTCGCACTGCCCGTCATGCGTCACCGGTTGTTGACGAACTTCACGGCCGCATCCGAAGGCATCACCACGGATATCGTCGTGAAGAAAATCCTCGACGAAACGCCCGACAAAGAAGGCGATTTGGAGAAGGACGACCGGTTCAAGAAGATTTTCGCATCGTAAGTATCCGCAGGCCGAACCCCAACCGCACGACCCAGGACTGCGATGCCGACTGAGACCGACCCGAAACGCTTTCTTCACCCGGCGACGATCGCACGGATCGCAAGTCTCGACCTGCGCGCGAAGTACGTGGTGGAAGGGTTCATTTCGGGGATGCACAAAAACCCGTTCTTCGGCCAAAGCGTCGAGTTCGTCCAGCACCGCGAATACGTCCCCGGCGACGACATTCGCCACATCGACTGGAAAGTCTGGTCGCGGACCGATCGCTTTTACATCAAGCAGTTCGAGGCCGAAACGAACCTGCGTTGCACGCTGATCGTCGATACGAGCGAGTCGATGCGCTACGGACGCGGGCCGATGAACAAGTACGAATACGCCTGCACCTCGGCCGCGTGTCTGGCGTACCTGACTACGAAGCAACAAGACTCGATTGGCCTCGTCAGTTACGGTTGGGACGTCAATCAAGTGGTGCCCGCACGCAGTGCCCAACTGCAACTCGATGCGATCACGAAGGCGCTCGATCTGAGTAAGCCAAAGGAAAAAACCGACATCATGAAGGCGATCCGGCGCGTCGCCGAGACATCGCCGGCTCGCGGCCTGATCGTGATATTTTCGGATCTGCTGTCGGACCGCGAGACGCTGTTCAAGGGTCTGGAAATGCTCCGCCACCGCCGTCACGACGTGATGGTGTTCCACGTGATGGACGACGACGAACTGACGTTCCCGTTCGGCGGCATGACGCGCTTCGAAGGCATGGAAGAAATGCCGAACCTGATGTGCGACCCGAAGGCATTGCGAGCGGGCTACCTCGAAGTGGTCGAAGAATTTTTAACCGAAGTGCGACGCGGTTGTAGCCGCATGGGCGTCGATTACTCGCTCGTGAAAACCAGCGATTACCTCGACGCCGTGCTGTCGAAGTTTCTGTTTCAGCGAATGTCGAACAAGGCCTCGCCCGTCCGCCGCTAATGCGGTGCGTGCGAGTGGCGACCCGACTTATTGAGACACCCTTACGATGTTCGACTTGTTTTTGAATCCGTGGTCGATGCTTGCCGGTGCCGGGCTGGTTGCGGTGCCGATTATCATTCACCTCATCAATCGGATGCGCTTCAAGCGGGTTCACTGGGCCGCCATGGAGTTTCTGCTGAAGGCGCAGAAACGCATGAAGCGGAAGCTGATTTTTCAGCAACTGCTTCTACTCCTCCTCCGTTGTTTGCTCGTCGCGCTGATCGGCCTGATCGTCGGTCGATTCGTCGGTTGCAACCCGCTCGAAGGTCGCGAAACGCGCACGACGGCACATGTGGCAATCCTCGACGATTCGCCGAGCATGGGCGACTTCTTCCGCGGCGAAGACGGCCAAATTACCGATGCCTTCGCCCAAGCGAAGAAGGTGCTGATCGAGCAAATTTCACCGGCCGCATCGCAGGCGACGACCGCGCAAACGCTCGACGTGATTCGGCTGTCGGATTTAAATTTACCTCGCTCATTTGGCCGGTTAAACAACGCGACGATCGACGAATTAAAGACGTACTTGCAGGGCTATAAACCGTCACTCGTTCGCAGTTCGTTGGCGGCGGCGATCAAGAAAGCGAGCGAGACGTTTCCGGATAACACGGGGCAAGACACGGCACGGATTATCCACGTCCTCAGCGATTTCCGCACGATCGACTGGGAAGAAGACGGCCCCGCAATCAAGAAGGCGATCGAAGACCTCTCGGCATCCCGCACGAAAGTTCACCTGATCGACGTCGCACACCCGTACCGCAAAGACGAAAAGCGACCGCCGCTGTTTCACGATAACGTCGGCATCATCGAACTCAAGCCCGCGAAGCTGACGGTCGCCCGCTTCGAGCCACTCGAATTCACCATGCGCGTACGCAACTTCGGCGCGAGCGAACTCAAGGATTTACGCTTCGCGATCTCGGTGAATGGCGACGATGGCAAAGGGCTATCGGTGCAGTTACCCTCGTTGCCGGGGAACGATGAAAAAACGATTAAGTTCACGCTGACCACGTTCGACCGCCTTGGCACGCCGGAGAAACCGTTGGATCGGTTCAGCCTCGTGACGGCCAAGATGGAAGCCGAAGAAGCGGGCGGGATTGTCGCCGATAATTCGCGATACGCAGTCGTCGAAGTTCGCGATAAACTGCCGATTCTGGTCGTCGATGGCAAGACCGCGAACAAGGACAAAAAGGAAAGCGATAGCTTCTACTTACGGACGATCTTCACGAATGTCGTCGGCGGCTTTAATTGGGTAGCAGGTACGCCACGCGACCTGGAAGGCGAGCTTCGCCAGTATAGTTGCGTGTTCCTGTTGAACGTGCCGACGGTGTCCGAAGCGATCGTGAAGAACCTCGAACAGTACGTCCGCGAAGGTGGCGGCATCGGCTTCTTCCTCGGGCCGGACGTCAAACCGGCGGACTACAATAAGTTGCTCTACGCCGACGGCACCGGCATCTTCCCCGTGTCGTTACCCGACAGGCCGACGGAGCCATTACCCGAAGAAAAACGGCTCGAACGGTTGTTCAGTTTCACGAAGAAAGTGCTGCTCAAAGATAAGACCGCGCGGAACCACCCGGCCCTTGCATCGATGTACAACGACGATCGCGGGATGCCTTTCAAGGACGACGACCTCGAGAAGTTCTTCAACTTCGTCATCGTCAATCAGCACTGGCCCGTCCGACGTATCGGCAAGTGGCGCGACGACCGGAACGTGTCCGAGTTGTACTGTATGCCGAACGAACAATCGATGGGCGAATACGACAAACCGGCAACGGACCTGATTAACAAACTGCCGATCGAAGAGCCGAAGTACGCGAAGTACAAGGTTCCGCTGTCCGCGCTCAAGCTCGAGATTCGCAAGACCGCACTCTCGACGGAACCGCTGTACAAACTCGCGAATCTACTCGACCGCTTGCTCAGCGATCAACGCAGCGAAGGCGACCCGGCCGAGGCGCTACTCCGCGAGTTTTGGACGATGCCGGAGAACGCGGACATCAAGAACGAAGCGATCCGGTTGCGCGATGCGGTGAAGTACGGCGACCCGCTGTACGTCGCGAAGCAGTACGGCCGCGGGCGGGTGACGCTGATTACGACGACGGCGGGCGAGACGTGGAACGACTGGCCATCGGGTCCGGGGCGACCGTCGTACGTGCCGGTGATGTCCGAGATGGAACGTTACCTTTCGGGCGGGGGTTCGGAAGAGAATCGATCCGTGGGAACGCCGATTGAAATGAAGCTCGAAGCGACGAAGTATAAACCGCTGATTAGCCGGGCGTTACTGACGTTCGATCCGTTTAAGTTGGCAGGGCAACGTGCGAACGGGAGTACGCTCGCGTTCGCCGACTTGAAAGAACAAACCGTGCCCACGTTGGCCGGTACGCACAACGTGGTATTCGCAGACACCGCAAATCCGGGTGCATACTTGCTTTCGCTGACGCAGATTCGCGGGCAGTCGAGCGGCTCGGACGCCACCGAGGTGCCGGAGCATCAGGCGTTTGCGATGAATGTCGATGCTCGCCGCGAGGGCGACCTACGCCGTGCCTCGCAAGACGATATTTTGCGGCAAGCACCCACGGCGGAACTGCACTCGGTCGCCGACGCGGGCTGGGTCGATGTGCTGAAGAACAAACGCACGGACATGACCGAAGGCGGTTGGATTTTCCTCGCGGTGCTGTTGTTGTTGATCGGCGAGCAAGTGTTGGCGACGCGGCTGAGTTACAACTCGGGTTCGATCGCAGATGCTTGATTTCCCTCCCACCGGGATGAACCCGGTGGCTCGTAGTTCGTTTTCCTTCCGATGAGATGTCGATGAATGACACGGGTGCGACACGGGATACTGAGCTGATTTTTCGCCGGGTGAGCGATGCGTTTCCGTTCGCGACGCCGGAGTCGAACGCCTATTGCTGGTGGGTACTCGTCGCGGGTGTGTTGCTCGTCGGCGCGTTCTTCATCGGTTGGATGTATCGTCGCGACAGCCGCACCTGCCACTGGTACGTTGCCACCCCGCTCGCGATGCTGCGGTTGGCGGTGTACGTTCTGTTGGCGATTGCGTTCCTGCTACCGGCGAACCAGACGTGGGAGACGGTCGAGAAGAATTCGCGGGTAGTGATACTCCTCGATGTCTCGCCGAGCGTGTCGCAAATCAGCGACGATTTCGCAACGACAGCGGCACCCAAACCGACGACGCGATTGAGTAAAGTCCTCGACTTCCTCACCGACGACAAAGTCGGCTTCCTCAAAAAGCTGATCGAAAGCCACCCCGTCAACGTCTACCGTTTCGGCTCGCGGCTCGACGACGAATCGCAGCTCATTGCGAACGATTCCCCCGTCTGGACGGCAGCCGAGTGGGACGCCTGGACGAAGTACGATTTCAAGCCGTGGGTGTTGCGTGGCCTGTCGCCAGTCGGTGCGGAGACGGTTCGCAAATCGGCCGCGTGGAAAGGCGTCGAACCGGGAACCGCCGAGTGGGCAACGGGCTGGGGCAAGCTGCCCGAAGCCGAAGTGATTGCGGGTTTAACCGAAGACGATGCCAAGGTTCTGCTCGATAATCGCAGCAAACTCGAAAAGCGAATCGATGTCGCACGGTCGATCATGGTCGGCACGAACGTGCCCGATTCGGTGACGTCGGCGGTGAATCGCGAGGCGGCGAACATGGTGCAAGCGGTGATCGTGTTCACGGATGGACGCAGCAACCTCGGTTCGTCGTCGGCATATTCCGAACTGAAAGAACGTGCCAGCCGCGAGAAGATTCCGATCTTCACCGTGGCCGTCGGCGAGCCGCGCGAGAACATCGCGATCAGCATCACGGACCTGCAAGCACCGGATCGCGTGCCACCGGACGAACCGCACAAAGTGATCGTCGAAGCCGATGGTGTGGGGTTGGAGAAGCAGCAAGTCGAAGTGAAACTCGGAATTTACCTGCCGACGCGCGACCCGAAGAAAGACCTGCCCGACCACGAAATGGTCGCGAAACTGACTTTCCAGACGGGCGAACCGCCGCACGGACAAGTCGAGTTCGTGATCGATGCCGACAAGCTGCCGGAGGCGTTGACCGAAGACGCGAAGAAGGAAGAGGCGATCCGTGCGGGCAAGCGTAAACAACTGAAACAAGGCGCGTGGTCGATGGTCGCGCGGATCGCACGCGACAAGCGCGAGGTATTCCCGAACGCCGAGCACATCAGCCCGCCAAGGCTCGTTCAGGTACTCGAAAGTCCGCTACGGATTCTGCTGTGGGCGAGCGGTCCGACGCGCGAGTACCAGACGCTACGCACATTACTGATGCGCGAAGTGAACGAGAAACGTGCGGAAATGAGCGTGTTTTTGCAAAATGAAGGCGGCCAGGCGGGGAACATCGTGCAAGATGTCTCGCCGGACCGGTTGCTGATTCGCTTCCCGAACCGCTTCGATGTGACGAGCAAAGCGACCGACAAACCCGACGACAAATATTACAACTTGCACGAGTACGACCTCATCATCGCGTTCGACCCCGACTGGTCCGAACTCTCGGCGGCACAAGTCGAAGACTTGCGTACGTGGGTAGTCGATGGCGGCGGCGGCTTCGTGTATGTCGCGGGGCCGATTCACACGTATCAATTGGCACGCGCCGACGAGACGGGGCGACTCAAGCCCGCGCTCGAGATGCTTTGCGCATTGCCCGACGACATCATTTTGATGCAAGCGCGACCGACGCCCCGCAGCCCGCGGCGCGTGCTGATTAAACCGAACGCGGACTTCGACGTGCTCAAGCTCGACGACACCGTGGCCGACGACCCGACGGCGGGTTGGGAACGCTTCTTCACCGGTCGCGACAAGTACGTGCCCGACGCGGACCAGAAGAAGAACCTGAACCCGAAGAACGGCTTCTTCTCGTACTATCCGCTGAAGGCCACGAAGCCCGGTGCGGCGGTGTTGATGGAAATTCTCGACGTGAACGAGCGCGGCGAAGCCGAGGCGAAACCGTACTTCGTGGCGAATCAGCCGGGCCGCGGTCGCACGGCGTTCCTGGCGTGGGGGCAGATGTGGCGAACGCGGGCGGTCGATCCGAATTACTTCGATCGCTTCTGGATTCGCCTCGCTCGCAATATGTCGTCCGCGCGGCGGAACGTGCAGTCGTTCCGCGGGCAGGTGCTGGTAAACAAGGAATATACCTCCGGTTCGATGATCCGCGTGCAGACGCGGTTACTCGCGCCGAACAGTCGGCCGTACCTGCCCGATGCGATCAGCCCGAAGTTTATCGTCGAGCAACTCGATTCGGATGGCACATCGAAAAAGAAATTTGGCCCGTACCCGCTCGCCTCGAAGAAAGGCGCATCGGGGTTCGACGGTTACTACACCGCACAGGTGCTCGCGGACCCGAAGTTGTTCCCGCCCGGCGACTTCAAGTACAAGGTCGTCGTCGATATTCCCGATAGCCCCGGCGACACGATCTCCGGCGAGTTCATGGTGCGGAAATCGGACCCCGAACTCGATAACGCCCGACCGGATTTCAACGCGCTCATCAGTGCAGCGAACACACTCGAAGACGTGCAAGCGAAGATCACCGAGCCGGGAGTGTTCGATCGCCTAAAGGGGAGTGCAACCGACCCAGCCCGCGTGAAGCTGGCGTTCAAGATCGCCGAACGCGAGAAGCTCGGACTGATCCCGTACTGCATCAAGGCCGACCGGAAAGAGTTCCGCAACCGCGGCCCGGTCGAAGACCTCTGGGACACGCCGTTCGCACTGCCGTCGTGGATGACGAGTTGGTTCACGAGTGCAGTGGTGAACGTCAGCTATTTACTCGTGGCCGCAATTGGCCTGCTCGCAATCGAATGGGCGGTTCGCAAAACGACACGGCTTGCGTAAGCATCGCGATAACTTTTAACTGTCTCGGAAGTGAAAATGGCTGCCTCGACCGCAACAAAAACCGAAGACACCGGCGTGGACGCGAAGATCGTTCACCCGCTCGAACTGCTGCGTTCTGGCATCCGCCAATACGTGCTGAGCGATGGCTTGCTGACGGCGGGGCTGTTCGTCATCCTTTGGTTTTGGCTCGGCATGGCGCTCGATTACGGCGTCTTCCGCGCGACGGCGTTCGACTGGGTGCTCGATGCCCCGAAGGCGCTCCGTGCGGTGGCGCTCATCTCGCTCGGCGTGCTGCTGCTGGGCATTCTCGTTACGCGACTCGCGTTCCGTTTGACGAAGTCGTTCTCGTACCCGGCACTCGCGCTGGTCCTCGAAAAGCGCTTCCCCGAAATCCTCGGCGATCGCTTGATCACCGCCGTCGAACTCGCCGATATCGACAAGATGAAATCGTTCGGTTACTCCGAAACGATGATCCGTCAGACGATCGACGAAGCCCGCGAACGAGTGGCGCTGGTGCCGGTGAGTTCGGTGTTCAACTGGTATCGCCTGAAGTGGAAGGCGGTGCTGCTCATCGGCTTCGCCCTCGGGATTCTGCTCGCCGCGTTCGTCGGTTTCTCGATCGTGACGCGCCAAGTTTCCGTGAAGCGCTTTTCAGCAGAATTCGGCGACGTGGCGGCGATCTGGGGCGAACGCAACCTGCTACTTCGCAACACGCCGTGGCCACGGAAAGCGCACCTCGAATTCGTCGGGTTCCCGAACAGCGAAATGCGGATCGGCAAAGATGCGGCTTCGCCGAAAGTCCGCACGCGGGCCTACAAGTGGGTGACGGTCGACCGCAGCGCCGTCCACGGTTGGCGGCCGCTCGGCTGGTCGGATCTCAATGCAAAGATGCTCGGTTTCGCACCGGTTGCCATCACGCCCGCCATTGTGGGTAACGACGGCAAACCGCTCCCGGCCGATGCTGCCAGTTGGGACGCCGACCGCATCGAAGCAGTGGCGGGCAATGCGGAAGGTATTCGCACGGTGTTCGAGAAACTCGAACGGCTAGCGGTGAACCCGAAGTACAGCCGGATACTGCGGAAGCTCGACATTCCGGAAGCGGTCAGCCTGTCGTACAACGGCATTAAAACGGGTGGCCGCGTGAACCTGAACCGCGAAGCGAACAACGAGTTCGTCGGCGAAATCTCTGGGTTGAAAGAGTCGATCCGGTTCGCGGTTCGCGCTGCGGACTTCTCATCGATGCCGAAGGTCGTCACGCTCGTGCCGCCACCGATGTTCGCCAAACTCAGCCGCACCGAACTCCAGCCCGCGTACTTGTACCACGCCCCGCCGATCCGCGAAGCGAGTGCCGACCCGAAAGCCCCACGCCAAAATTTTGCCGACCTGAAAGGCCTGCGCCAACTCATCGGTGACAAGGATCTGTCACTGACGGGCGACAAGTCGGTGTTCTCGATTATTCAAGGCACCGTGTTCGAACTGAATGGGCAGTCCGACAAGGCACTTCAAAAAGTGCTCGTTCGCCCAAAGATCGGCAAGATTCCGGGCCTCGCTGCCGGTTCGGTGGAAGCACTCGAATTGAAACCCGAAGGCGACGCTCGTGATCGATTCTCGATCGCGTTCCGCGACGCCGACCGACCTTTGCAAACGATCGAATTTGAAATCGTGCTCGTCGATGAAGACGGGGTGACATCGACGCGATCGATCTTGGTGACCGTAACCGAAGACCAACCGCCGCAAGTCGAGTTGGCGGTCGATGTGCTTCGGAAACAAGGCAACACTTACCTCGTGACGCCGGTTGCCCGCATCCCGTTCGTGACCGAGAGCAAAGTGAAAGACGATGCGGCACTGAGTCAAGTCGTGTTCGCATACAACTACGCGCAACAAGATGCACAGGTCGTGACCGAAGTCAAAGCGAACGCGCTCGCCGGGATCTGGGCGGGTGCCCCGCTCTCGCCGACGATCGCCGCCGCACTGGTGCCGCTGACGAGCGCCACGTTCACGATGGCGATGTTCGCCGACAATAGTGGGCAACGCACGACGGGATCGTTCCCCGTGACGCGGTTCCAGGAAGATTTCGCGAAGCTGAACGCGAACACGAAGGAAAGCCTGTTGCAACAACTCGCGAAACCCGCCGACCCGGACAAATCGCAAGTGGTCCGTGAGGTACGCTTCCCGAATCAGGAACTCGATGCGTTCGATCTCAAAGTCGCGATACCGGCTCTGCTCGAGCGCGATCCCAACAAACTGCAACCGCGATACAAACTGGAAATGAACTTGTTGGCGACCGACGCGAACTACGAAACGGGGCCGAAGACGGGACAAAGTTTGGAGCCGATTCGCTTGCTCGTTATCTCCGAGGCGGAGCTACTTGCGGAAATGTCGAAGGACGAAGAAACGCAGGCCTCGAAGCTGGACGATGTGCTCAAGAAACTCCGCGACGCGCAGACGAAACTCAACCAGACGAGCGAACGCCTGCTCAGCCCGAACCCCGCCGCCGAAGTGATTACCAACGCAGCCGTGCGTTCGCAAGATGTCGCACAGGACATCGGCAAAGGCCACGACATGACGAACGGGATTCTCATCGAGTTCCGACGGCTCGAACGCGAAGCCACGTTCAACGACATTCGCGAAGAGACACTCAAAGGTTACCGCAGCAAGATCGGCGACCTCACGACGATTGCCGAGAAACTGTTTCCCCAATCGGAGGCATCGCACGCGCAATTGCAGACGGCACTCATCGAAGGACGACGGCCCGAAGAACCGTTGATCGAAGCGGACAAACGCGATCTCGCCGAGGTGATTCGGGCCGTATCGGACTTACGCGAAAAGCTCGGCGAAGCGATCAGCCTGAGCAACATCCGTAGCGCATTGGACAAGTTACGCAAGAACCAACTCGCGGTCGGAGCGTCGCTATCCAGCTTCCGTCGCGAAATTCTCGACCGCTTGTACCTGCCAGAAATCGCCGCGATCCCACTAGTGGAATTGGCGATGGGCGAAAAGAAAAAGTTGAGCCACGCGATCAACTGGAAAGCGTACACGGGCGGCGCACTCGTCGTGAAGTGCGATGGCCCGAAGAACGGCGAACTGACCTTCCCGAAAGAAATCGCATTGCCCGAAGATAAAGAAACCGTCGATTATGAACTTGCAGCCGGCACGAAACCCGGCGAATATACGATACGGTTGGTGCCATCAGCCGGTTCGCTGGTCGAAGTGAAAATTCGGGTGAAGTAAATCGACTGTTGGAATGATACGATTGATTCGTCTTATACTCGATGTGCGACACGATTATTCGGGAGTTGTCCCATGAACCGTCGGATTCCCCTTACCTTCGCACCACTCGTTGCCGTGGCTCTCGGCCTACTCGTTTTCAGCGAATCTCTCGTCGCACAAGCCCCAAAACCGCCTGCCGATGCGCCACCACCGAAGACCGCAACCGAATTGCGCGGGCCGCAGGAACAGAATGCCAAGCTGTTCCAAGACCTCAAACGTGGCTTGCTCGTTTTGGCTCAGAAGCTCGAAAAGAGCGACCGCCAGGAAGATAAAGATCGCTCGAAGACGATCCGTGCGGCACTCGAAGTCGCCGAGAAAGCCAACGTCGATAACCAGTATAAGAACTTGATCACGGGCCTCAGCAAAGGCTCGAATAAGATTCAAGACGTCGATCAACTCCTCGGTCAAAACGGCGAGTTGGCGAAAGCGCTTCAAGAGATGCTCAACATCCTGATGACCGACGATGAATCGGCACGTCTGAAAGCCGAGATCGAGAAACTCGAACGGTTCTTGAAAGATGCGGAGGCACTGAAACGACGCGAAGAGATCATTCGCGCGATGACGGAATCGGCGAAGGGTGACCCGAACAAGATCGCGAAGAATCAGGCCGATGTCGCTGCCGATACGAAAGATCTGATCGACCGCATGGGTGGCAAGAAGACCGAAGGCAAGCCGGCTGGCCCGAAGGTCGATCCGAAATCGCAACCGAAGTCCGATGCCAAGCCCGGCGAAAGTAGCGCCGAGCCGAAGGCCGACACGGGAGATGCGAAATCCGGCGACAAAGGCGAGCCGAAACCTGGCGAAGCCGGCGGCGAAGCGAAACCTGCGAAGCCAAAAGACGATGCCGGCAAACCGAAGCCGAGTAAAGATGACGAAGCGAAGGCGGGCGAGCCGAAACCGGGTGAACCGAAGGCCGAACCGAAGCCGGGCGAACCCAAAGCTGGCCCACCTGCGGAGAGCAAAGACGCCAGCAAGGGCAAGGGTGAAGGCAAGCCATCCGAAGGCAAACCGGGTGGCGAAGCGAAGGGCAAAGGCAGCGACGCGAAGCCGAGCGACCAACAGGCGAGTTCCAAGGGTGGCGGGCAACCTCCACCCCCCGGCGAAGCCCCGCCGCCACCACCGAACCAAGCGCAAGCTCCGCCCGGACGCAAGAACGTCGAAGAAGCGTATCCGCAACAAAAGGGTGCCGAAGAGGACTTGAAGAAAGACGACCGCAACGCCGCCGCCAAGAAAGAAGATAAAGCGATCGAGGCACTCGCCAAAGCAATCGACGAACTGAAAAAGAAGCTGAATCAGTTACGCGAAGAAGAAATGCTCAAGACGCTCGCTGCCCTCGAGGCACGCTGCAATCGCATGTTGGCGATGCAAAAGGAAGTTTACGAAAGCACGAAGTTGATTCACGCAGGCATTGTCAAAAACGGCAACGAGAAGACCACTGCCGACCGTCAGAAATCGCAGCAACAAGGCGACAAGGAAACCGAGATCATCGCTGAGGCCGAGAAGGCGTTGAAGCTACTCGAAAGCGAAGGCTCCGCAGTCGCGTTTGCGCGAGTTCTCGAAGAAGTGAAAGGCGATATGCAGTCCGTGCAACGCCGATTGCTCGAATGCTACGTCGATACCGACACGCAGCAGATCGAAGAGAACATCATCGCGATGCTCGACGACATGGTGAAGGCACTCAAAAAAGCACAGCAAGACATCCAAAGCGGTCAAAGTCAAAGTAAACCGAGCAACAACAAACCGCAAAACAAGAAGCTGATCGACCTGCTCGCGGAACTGCGTTTGATTCGTGCATTCCAGATGCAAGTGAACAGCCGCACGCTGATGTACGGCAAAAAGTATCAGGGCGAACAAGCTTCGGACGCGATCATTCAAATGGAACTACGGCAGATTTCCCTGCGTCAGGCGAAACTGCAAGACATGGTGCAGAAGATCGCAACCGGGGCGAATCAGTAGCTTTCTTCACAATCATGATTGTGCGATGAGCAATTGCGCGTTACTGTTGCGTAAGATACGACGTGGGGTTATCGTGATAACCAGCGGTCGTTCCAAGACTTGTAAACTCTCCGAGCCGATGTTTCATAACTTGAGGAGGAGTTCGCGTGGCCCTTCGTAAGTGGATTGCTGCCGCTGCGATGTCAGCGGTAACAATCTCAATATCCCAACCTGCCATCGCTGCGGAAGCTGCGAAGCCGACGGTGTATACCTTCGGTACGCTTCGGACGGCTCCGGCCGACCAAGCGAAGGCCAGATCCGCCGAGTGGCTCGGATCCATCGGTAAGATGGACGCGGGTGCGTTCGAGAAAATTTGGGCGAACGAATCGCGTAGCGTATTCGATCGCACGATCGATAGCTTACTCCTCGGCAGTACCGAAGCCGAAGCGATGTTGCTCGATGCCCGCAACCCCGATGCGATGCCGCCGATGTCGGTGCCGTCGATCATCAAGGACGTCAAGAACAACGACTTCTTCCGGGCGAACATTGCCACGGCTTACGCCAAGGCACTCTCCTCGAAGCGAGTCTACGAAGAAGCCCTCGAAGCCTTGAAGTCCGTGCGTGCGGAGTTCGTCGTCGAGCCGTCTGCGTTCTTCTTCTACAAGGCCGTTGCCGAACATGCGACGATCCAGAAAGAACTCGCGAACGGATCGATCGTTCGCCTGCTGGACGATGTCGCCGACGCCCCCGACCGCTACAAGATGGTCGCCACGCTGATGTTCTTCGACATGCAGAATTGGTCTGCCGATCAGAAGGACTTAGCGAACATCGGCCGACTGATGGATAACAGCGGTCGCCGCCTGGACCTCGCTCGCGGTGGTCCACAAACGCAAGACATTCAAAAGAAGATTGTGTTCCGCCTCGACGAAAAGATCAAGGAACTGGAGAACCAAGCCAAAGGGGGTGCCTGAAACGGCGGAAATTGCCCCTCCGGCGGTCAGCCGGGTCAAGGTGGCACTGTTACTCCTAGCGGTCCCGCAGCGGACAGCATGATTATGGGCGGTTCGGGCGATGGCAAAGTCGGCGAGAAGAAACTCAAGAAGCTAGCCGAGTCGTGGGGCGTTCTGCCCCCCGCCGAGCGAGCGAAGGCGATCCAGGAAATCACTCGCGATCTGCCGCCGAAATACCGGCCAATGATCGAGGAGTATTTCAAATCGCTGAACAAGGTCAACGGCGTTCAACCATAATTGTGGTGGACAGTCACAATGGGCGGCGTTCGCAACCGCGACCGCCGCCTTTGTCATTCGCGTCGCCGCTATCGTGCCAGCCCGCAGCGCAAGCAAGGGGAACCCGCGAAATGAACGTCGTCGCAGAATCAATGACAATCCCTCGCTAGCGCGTCGGGCTAACAAAACCATCGTGAATCGAGAGACATGAACACCATCCGACGTGCTTTCGCTGTGCTCGCCTTGTGTATCGCGATGGTTTCGGCACAAGCGGCCGAGATCAGCACGCTCACCGGCAAGAAATATCTCGGCGACATCGCGAGCATCAACGATGGCATCGTCACCTTCCGCACCGAAGCGGCGGGCAATATCGGTATCGCCGTTAAGGATATGTTCGTCGTCGATTTTCGATCCAAAGTCGATCCGATCGCCAAGGGCACGAAGTTCGATGAAATCGAACTGATCGACGGCTCGATCATCCGCTGTTCGGGCCTGAAAATTCGCGGTAAAAAGTTTGAGCCAACGTTGATTATCGGATCAGTCACTGCCGCCCCGAAGATCGACCTACCGACTGAAACGGTGTTCTCGGTGCTTCGTGGGGCCGACGATCAGAAAAACCGCGACGAGTGGAAGCAACTCCTCAAGACACGCGGCAAACGCGATCTCTTCGTCATCAAACAAGCCGACGGCTTCAGCCCGATTCCCGGCACCGTGCTCGATGGCAATGAAGCGGGCGACTCGATCGATTTCGAGCGCGAATCGGATGGGCAAAAGGTGGCGTTCAAGCTCACCCGTGCGACCGGTGGCATCGTCTTCAACCAGCCATCGCGCGGGGCGATCCCGCCGACGGTATGCCGGGCAATCGATGTCTTCGGGAACGTTCTCACCGCGAAAGGCGTGCAGCTTCTGAAGGGCGGCGTGTTGCGAATCACCACGGTTAGCGGGGCGACGTTCGAGTACCCTACGACGGCAGGTTTGTCCAAGCTCGATTTCTCGCAGGGTAACATCGCGTACTTGTCCGACCTCGAACCGGTCGTGGTCGCGCCGATGCCGACGCCGGGCGAGCCGTACTTCACGTACTTCAACGACAAGACCGACGAAAAGACCGCGTTCAAACTCGATGGCACGAACTACGCAAAAGGCGTATGGATCTACCCCGATACGTCGCTCACGTACAAGCTGGCGGGCGAGTATCGCGAGTTCAAAGCCATCGTCGGGATCGACGAATCGGTGCAACTGGCTACGAGCGTGGTCACGCTCACCATCGAAGCCGACGGCAAGAAACTGTTTGCCGAAAGTATCTCGCGGAAGGACAAACCGAGGTTACTGAACCTCGATGTCAAGGGCGTGAAGGAACTCAAAATCACGCTGGAACGCGATGGCCTGTTCCACGGCAACCAGATCGATCTCGCCGAGGCACGCCTTCAGAAATGAGTTGGTAGCAAACCCAGGGGCGCGGACGCGACCCTGGGCTATGTGATGCAACCCCGTTGGGGTAAATGCATAGCGAGTTTTTACCCCAACGGGGTAGCATCTGATAGCCCAGGGTTAGACGCTTCGTCGTACCCCTGGGTGCATTTAGGACATTCGACATGCGCGATTCGTTGCGGGTTTGGTTGGCGTGTTTCGTGCCGACGGCGTTGGCGATTGTCGTCGTTGCGTGGCCGACGAATGCCGCCGTCGATGCCGACGTTTTGAAAGCCGAGAACGAGCGGATTGCGGTTGTCAACAAGGTGAAACCGGCCGTGGTTGCGGTCTGTTCGTATGGCGGGCAGGCGGTCGGGTCGGGCGTGGTCATCGACCCCGAAGGCTACGCGCTCACGAATTATCACGTCACCGATTCGATCAGCCCCGTCATGCAAGCGGGCCTCGCTGATGGCATCCTTTACGATGCCGTGCTGGTGGGCCAAGACAAAGTCGGCGATGTGGCACTCATCAAGTTATTGCCGAAGAAAGCGGGCACGCCGTTCCCGTTCGTGCCGCTCGGCGATAGCGACAAAGTCCGCGTCAGCGATTGGTCGCTCGCGATGGGCAACCCGTTCGGTTTGGCGAACGATTTCAACCCGACGGTCACGTACGGCCTCATTAGCGGTGTGAACCGCTATCAACCGCCCGAAGGCGGCGGGATGCTCGAATACACCGACTGCATTCAGATCGATACCTCGATCAATCCGGGTAACTCGGGCGGGCCGCTGTTCAACATGAAAGCCGAACTGATCGGCATTAACGGCCGCGGCTCGTTCGACAAACGCGGCCGCGTGAACTCCGGCGTCGGTTACGCGATTTCGATCAACCAGATCAAGAACTTCCTCGGCCACTTCTATTCGGGAATCGACACCGATCATGCCACGCTCGGGGCAACGATCGAGACGGAGAACGAAGACGGCGCACTCAACCAGATGAAGTTCGGCACGATCCTCGAAGAAGCCGACGTGTTTCGTCGCGGCATCAAGCCCGGCGACAAGATCATCTCGTTCGCGGGCCGCCCACTGACGAGCACGAACCAGTACAAGAACATCCTCGGCATCTTCCCGAGCGAGTGGCGAATGCCGCTGAGTTACCGCCGCGATAACACGCGAAAGAATGTGCTCGTGCGGCTGATGGGTTTGAAAGATGCACCCGTCGATGCGGCGGCGCAGCCGAAGCCACCGCAACCCGAACGGCCCGACCCCGCCAAGGAACGCGCGAAGAAATCGCCCGCGATGAAGCTGTTCAAAGAGAAGAAAGGCTTCGCGAATTATTACTTCAACGACCTGCGCCAGAAGCAACTTTGGGAAGGTTTCGCGAAGCACGGCGACTTCACCGGCTTCCCCGGCAACTGGGCGATTAGCGGCTCGTTCGATGCGAACGAACGTCGCGGACCGTTGACGCTGATTGCTGGCGAAGCCGCCGACGGTAACCCCGAAGCGAAGCTGACGATGAACGTCGAATTCGTTTACCACCCGCTCGATGGGGCCAACGGCCCGGCGCAGTTACAGGTGCCCGATAACAGCGGCGGATTGCTCGCGGCACTCTATCAGTACCGTCGCTTGCTCGCGATGGGGCCGACCTCGAAGGCATTCGAACTCGGCGTCTCGCACGGCGGCACCGAGCCAATCTACCCGCCACACCTCGATGGCCGCCCCGTGGAGGATTGGTCGAAGCAGCGCGTCGATTGCGAAGTGTTACGCACGAAACATGCCTCGATCGAGTGCAAGTGGTTCTTCAGCCAAACCGACCGGAAACTACTCGCCTGCGAGGCGTATGTGCTTCGCGAAGAAGACCCGTGCGAACTGTTTTTCTCGGACTATAAAACCGTCGAAGGGCGACAATTGCCGCATCGCGTCGACGTCCGTTTCGGCGACAAGAACTACGGCCGACTGAATTTTGCATCGTTCAACATGAAGAAGTAAGAGATGAACATCATGCGAATGCTGACGGCGATGATACTCGCAATAGCGGCCACGACGGCGTCGATGGCGGCCGATCCGTTCCACGCGGTTTCCGAGAAAGTGAATCAGAAGCTCGTGAAACTGTTCGGCGCGGGTGGCTTTCGCGGCGTGTCGAATTACGGCACGGGCATCGTCATCTCGCCCGATGGTCACATCCTGACGTCGGCCAGCCAGATGCTCGATTCGGCCGAGATCGTCGTTCACCTGCACGATGGGCGAAAGCTGAAAGCAACGGTGCTCGTGACCGAACCCGAACTCGATGCAGCGATCTTGAAACTCCGCGTCGAAGGGAAAAAGATCGACGAGCCGACGGGGCTGGAACTCGAACATTTTTCGTTTGCGGAGGAACTCAAACGACCGCGTGCCCAACCGGGCGACTGGGTTCTCGGCTTCAGCAACTCGTTTGAAATCGCGATGCGCGACGAAGCGATGACCGTGCAACGCGGTGTCGTGGCCGCGTACACAAAGATGCACGGGCGACGCGGAATCTTCGACTTCCCGTACACCGGCGATGTCTACATCGTCGATGCGATTACGAACAACCCCGGTGCAGGCGGTGGGGCACTCACCGACCGCAAGGGCAACCTCCTCGGCGTCATCGGCAAGGAAATTCGCAACACGCAAAGTGAAACTTGGATGAACTACGCGATCCCGATCGGTGCCGAAGTCGACGTAAAAGATGGCGACAAGACGGTGAAAATTGGCCTCGCGAAGTTCGTCGAACTCGGGATGCAGGGCAAGTATAAGCCCGTGAAACGCCCGGACATCGTCATTGGCATCGGCGGGTATCACGGCATCGTGTTCGTGCCGAACGTACTCGACCGCACGCCGCCCTACGTCGATGACGTGTTCCCGAATTCGCCGGCCGCGAAGGCCGGTTTGAAGGTCGACGACCTCGTGAGTTTCATCGACGGCGAGCCGATTTACAGCATCAACGGCTTTCGCGATTTCATGAAACGCACGAAGCCCGGATCGAAGATTCGGCTCGAAGTCCGTCGTGGCGACAACCTGCAATCGATCGACATCGAACTCGGCGAATACCCCGCTAAGCCGATGGCCCCGAAGAAACCGTGATCCGCGAACGCGACCCGTTGCCACTTTGAAGCCCCCGAGAAGTTCCCATGATTCGGTATGCGATCTCCTTCCTGAGCTTGTTCCTCGTTGCGTGTTCCGCGTTCGCACAAGACTTGAACGAGAAAAACGAGCAGACGATGAAGGCTGCGGCCGCGAAGGTGGCCCCTTCGGTCGTGAAGATCGAAACGGCGGGCGGCACCGACAGTGCCGGTGCGCCGGCGGGCGGCGTGCGGAAAGGTCGCGGCCCCACCACGGGCGTGATCGTGGCCGCCGATGGCTACATCCTGACGAGCGCCTTCAACTTTGCGAACAAGCCTTCGGACATTTTCGTGACGATCCCCGGTCGCCCCACGCGGCTTGTGGCCAAGGTGATCGCGAACGATACTACGCGGATGCTAACGCTACTGAAAGTCGATGCGAAAGACCTTCCCGTGCCAGTGGCGGTGAAAAATGCGGAACTCCAGGTCGGCCAGTGGTCGCTCGCGTTGGGGCGGGCATTGATGCCCGAAGTCGATACGCCGCCGTCGATGAGCGTGGGAATTATTAGCGCACTCGGTCGCATTTCCGGCAAGGCGATCCAGACTGACGCTAAGGTGTCACCGGTGAATTATGGCGGGCCGCTGATCGCAATCGATGGCCGCGTGCAAGGCATTCTCGTTCCCGCGTCGCCGCGTGGCGAAGCCGAGACGGCGGGCGTCGAATGGTACGATTCCGGCATCGGGTTCGCGATTCCGCTCGAAGACATTTTCGCGATCCTGCCGAAGTTGCGCGAAGGCAAAGACCTTCGCCGCGGCCTGATCGGCATCACCGCGCAAAGCCAAGAGTTGTACCTCGACGATGTCGTCGTCGGTCGCGTCAATGCCGATTCGGCCGCAGCGAAGGCGGGGATCAAGGTCGGCGATAAGGTCGTTTCGATCGACGGCAAACCGGTCGCGAATTACACGCAACTCATGCACATTATGGGACCGAAGTACGAAGGCGATTCGGTGACGATCAAGGTGATTCGCGATAGCAAAGAGATGGAATTCCCCGCCGTGAAACTATCCGGTGCGGTGACCGCGTTCGCGAATCCGTTCATCGGAATCTTGCCGATGCGCGACGACCCCGAACTCGGCGTCGAGATCCGTTTCGTCTTCCCGCAAAGCCCTGCCGAGGAAGCGGGCCTAAAGCCCGGCGACCGGATTCTGAAGATCGCCCCCGTCGGCGCACCCGGTCAACCCGTACCGCCAATGGCGGTGATTCAGGGCCGTGCGCAGATGTCGACGATCGTCAACAAGTTCGCGGCGGGCGACGAAGTGAAGATCGAAGTGAAGCGGAAAGACGGCGGCAAAACCGAGACGAAAACGCTACGCCTGACCGCGGTGCCGGAGACGCTCCCCGCCGCGTTGCCGTTGCCTTCGACATTTGAGAAAGCTCTGGACAAGCCGAAGACAATCGCGGGCGGGCCGATGGCGGTTCCCGTGAAACCGAAGGATCCACCGAAGGCCGACGAGAAGAAAGACGACGAGAAAAAGGAACCGGAACTCGGACTGTTGAAGCGAAAGAATGCGACGCTGGGCCGCGAATATTGGATGTTCGTTCCGCTGAACTACAAGCCGAACATTTCGCACGGCGTCATCATCTGGCTACACCCGCTCGGCAAGGGCGGTAAAGATGCCGACGACATGGTCAAGATCTGGCGGCCGTTTCTCGAAGACTTCCACTACATCATGGTCGGCCCGAAGGCGCAGAGCAACGATGGTTGGGTCGCCAGCGAAACTGAAGGCGTCGTGCAAGACGTCAAAGAAGTCTTCGGGCAATACACGATCGACCGCTCGCGGGTGATCGCGCATGGCATGGGCGTCGGCGGGCAGATGGGCTTCTACCTCGGCTTCAACGCCCGCGACACGATCCGCGGCGTCGCCACCACGGGGGCATCGCTCGGCACGCAGCCGAAGGACAACCTCCCGAACCAACCGCTCTCGTTCTACATTGTCGGCGGGGAAAAAGATCCCGCAATCAAAACCATCGCCGAGAGCAAACCGGCACTCATCGACAAACGCTTCCCGGTGATCTATCGCCAACTGAAAGACTTCGGCAAAGAGTATATGCTGCAAGAAACGCTATTGGAATTGTGCGTCTGGATCGACTCGATCGACAAGATTTAATGTATTAGTCTCACCCAGGGGTACGACGTAAGCGTCTAACCCTGGGCTGAACGAACTAACCCCGTTGGGGTACAAACTGACAGTGCATTTACCCCAACGGGGTTCCATCTCATAGCCCAGGGTTAGACGTCCTCGTCGTACCCCTGGGAGTTGATCCGCTACTTCAATTCGACCGACCAGTAGGCATTGTCGAGGAACGACGACCACGACCGGTATTTGTTCTGCGACAACTTCATATTCAACATCGGGCTGCGCTTCGGCTTCTCGGGCTTGCGAATCAGCGTCATATTGGCTTGTTTTGGGGTTCTACCACCCTTTCGGACATTACAATTCACGCAGGCACACACGATGTTTTCCCAAGATGTACCCCCACCCTGGCTACGTGGGATTACGTGATCCAAACTGAGTTCCGATGTCGAGAACTTCTTGCCGCAATACTGGCACTGGTTGTGGTCGCGCGCGAAGATGTTCCGACGGTTGAACTTCACCGACTGCTTCGGAACGCGATCGTAATCCAACAAGCGTATCACGCGCGGAGCTTGAATTTCCGAATTGGTCGTGCGAACCCAATCGTCGTCTTCCTGACGGAAGTTCTTGGCTCGGTACGCACTGACTTCCAGCCAACTCGTGAAATCGTAACTGTTGAACGTGCCCTCTTCGAGCGCGACGACCTCGGCCAACTCCTTGCACAGCAGACAGAACGCACGTCGTACGGAGATCACGTGTACGGCCATGAACATTTTATTCAGGACCAACACGCTCGAATCGAGCGGCGAGTGCGAAACGGAACTCATGATGTGCCATCCCTTTCTCGAAGCCGACGAGCGACGGACAGGATGTATCCGTCTGCGTCGTCGAAACTAACGACGGCGGAATGCGTCGCGAGGTTCGAGTGATACACCATCATACCGAGTAGGAATTACCGACCGCAAGTGTCTAAAAATGGAGTTTGGAAATATCTTCTCGAATTGTACACGAGCGAGAAATCGAACCGCGCACGAAAATGTCCCGCCGCAGACCACTTCAACGTCGCCCAGTCATCGAAGTTGCCACACGGCGGGACGACAAAATGTTAGCTCAAGTCGCTGAGATAAACAACACAAAGCCACCCGAGAAACCATAAGAGAAAGCCGACACTGTCGATTTTCCCGACGATCGAGGCGTTTCCCGTCGATCTGCCAAATGAGCGAAAGCGACTTAAATGCTTGCCAGTGATAAGTATAGGTCCGCGAGGTGGCTCCAGCCCGAACGATTCGGCAAACTACCAGAAATCTCTCGGAAATACGGAACCGCTTCCGCATTTTTGCCTTGCGACAGTGCAACGACACCTAGATTGAAGCGGGCCACATTGTTCGACGCGGGCATTTTGCTCCAAAGTTGCACGGCGTCTTCGGTGTCGCCTTTCGCCCAGTGCGTGCCCGCTCGCTCGTTTTGGATCGCGAGCCGGGTGGCGTCGTCGGCTGCGAGTTTAGCCGCTTCGTCGAGCGATCGGAACGCATTGGCGTACTCGCCAGACAATCGGGAAATGGCGGCGGCGGTCATCAAACCGAGTGCCGTGTTCGCTGCAACACTCTTCGGAATGTTCAATTTCCATTGCGCGGGCTGCGAAGTTTTGCCCGACTTCGCGATCAAACTCGCGAGATCGGACACTTGTTGTGGGTAGTGGCCGAGGTTCAGCGTGAGGTAGTTCGTCGGTGGCAGTTTGCGAACGTAACTCGACCAGTCTGCCGGTGCGGTGAGGTTCTTTTCGCTCAGGCCGAACAGGCGATTGACGAGATTCGCTTCGGACCAAGTCGTTTGAAGGTCGGCCATGAAGCCCGACACGACTTCGTACGGTTCGACTTGGATGTCCGTTTCGGATTCCGTTGACTGGCAACGAGTTGCGACGTGTCGTTTGGTCAGTTCGGCGAGGGAAGGCTGGCCGAGTTTCATCGCGAGTTTATGATTTTCAACCATGGGAACCAACCTCGTTTCGGCAACACTTTCACCATTCGATGCACGGGAACGAGGATACACCAACGACTTGCGCAAAAAACTACCACACGAGCCACCGGGCTTGTCCCGGTGGGAGACTCTCGGGATGAACCCGATGTGATGTAAAGTTGGGCTTTGCAGTGGATTTCCACGACACTCTTGTTCGGTACCTGTTACGGCGCGAGGTCGAGTTTTCCGGCATGAGGGGCCGGTTTTACCTGCCTAAGGCAACGCCTTGGGTTCATCCTTATGACGCCGGTCGAAGAATCGCAGTGCCGGGTGATTGTGAGGCGCTGGAGGGAAGCGATAAATTACTTGGAAATAAAGGAAATTGGCAGTTCAAAACGCATGATCTTTTCACGGGAACCGTCGATGATCGTCGAAGGTAGGTCGAGCAAAATCGACTTCGCGGCGGGTATCGGGGCTTCGATTCGCCACCATTCTTCGTACGGCTTGCCAGCAATGACGACTTGCGCGTAGTTATCGCGTCGATCCAATTCGTAGTTGTTCCCGAACTCATCTACGATTTTGATGCCTTGACTCCAATACGTTGGCGTGAGCAAATCGAGCTTCTTTTCAAGGGAATTCACACGATATTCCACTCGCAAAGCGACTTTTGAGCCGACGAATTTTGCGGATAAAATCGAGAACTGGCACGGGCCGGAAATGAATGCGTCCTTGCCCGCGATCAGCCGTGGCGCTGGCGGTGCGGGTGCAATTGCTGCTTCCGCCTTGCGCGCTTCGACTCGCGAATGAGCATCGCGCATTTGTGCGAACGCCCCGTAAATAAACATCGCGGGGATAAAAGCGATGACTGCAACGCCCCCCGCGATGGCCCACAACGCGGTAGATGTCGAAATTCGACTGATGCGTGACATGCGAATTATCCTTGTTCTGTAGGCTTTTGGCGAAGCAAACCCAACTTGTCGAGCGATTCGCGAACGAAGCGATTCGCGATCTCGGTCGGTGTTGTGAATTCGGCTTCGCTCACTTCCTTACGAATCTCCCACCGGGATGAACCCGGTGGCTCGTAGGATGACCTCCCACCGGGATGAACCCGGTGGCTCGTAGGATGACCTCCCACCGGGATGAACCCGGTGGCTCGTAAGCACCCGATCAGTTCTTCGGTTCGCCTTCTTTCGCGGGCGGCGTGGTGGCTTCTTTGGGCATCGGCACCGGTATTGTGAACGCCTGGATTTTCTTCGCGAGTTGGTTCGGTGCGTTCGTAATCAACGCAGAGACGACCGACAGTTTCGCTTTGATCTCCGGTGCCGGTTCCGCTGCCAATTGAACTAAAACCTGTTGAATGATCGGCTCGGGTGTCAACTTGCCGTAGGTCTGCACGTGTTGGATCGCGGCTTCGGCGGCTTTCACTCGCAGGTTTGCGGGTCGCGTCGCGTTGGCGGCCACTTTCACGAGTTCTTGCTGTGCGCTTGCAGTCGGGATTCGCGCCAAAGACTCTGCGGCGGCCTCGGCGAGTTCGTCGTTCGCCAGCGATTGCACGAAAGCACTTTCGACGGTTTTGATGTCGTAGCCAGGAAGTTCGCCCACCGCCAACTTTCGCAACCAATCCATCGCCAGTTTCGCGGCAGCCTTCTTTTCTGCGGGGTCGCGCGGCATCTGCGTTGGGTCTGCGAACAGCACTTTCAAGTCGTTTTCGAGGGCGTAGCTCGAGTACGGCTCGTCGATTAACGCGACGCCTGCGTATGGCTTCACTCGCTTGGCAATTTTCGCACGGGCGAACGGTTCCAGGCTCGGCGTGCGTGCGATCGCCAGTTCGGTAGGATTTAACTTCAACCGAATCGCATCGAATTTCTTCGACAATTCCGGCGTCAAAGCCGTCTCGAGTTGCTCGATGAGCTTGTTCAACGATTCGAGCGGCACTTTCATCGCGCTGGGGTCAATATCGACCTGATTGCGAATCAGTTGCGTGTAGTTCGCAAGATTCTGAATCGTCGACGGTGCGGATTCCACAGTCGGGTCGTACTCGGCGACGATGGCCGCCAACGTCAACTGCGGCAGACGCAAATCGAGCCGCGAGCGGAGTTGCGGGTTGATGACGATGTTGGCGGCATCGGTGATTCGCTTCGTGCGCGCGAGCCGTCCTTCGTAGATTTGGCGGAAAATCTTCTCGCGGTCGTCGGTGTTGAGTTTGCGATCGCGGTCGGTGTCTTCCTTCGGCTTACGACGGTCGAGAATCAGTGGTGCGGGTACGGGGATGTCGATGCTTTCGGTTGCGGCAATCAACGCCGCGAGACGGAGTAACAGCGGTTCGAGGCCAACGGGCTTTGGGTTGTCTGCCGACGCGACGACGGCCACAGGACGGCGTGCTATCTGCTGCGATGCCGAGATGAATGCGAGTAGATCGTTCAATTCTGGATCGACGACGTGCTGATCGACGACGAGCAGGTCGAAGTTCGACGACTGACCGACGCGCTTCATGAGTTCGCGGCCCGTGGTCGTGATTTCGGTGTCGTAACCGAGGCCACGGAGCAACCCTGCGATCCGGTCGCCGCGCAGGGTGTTCGAGTCGACGATAATCGCTTTGCCTTTGCTCGTTGCATTCGCACCGGCGTCTTGGCCGGCAATCGTGCGGCGAAGCACGTCGACGATGGCCGCATTTGCACCGTGATTCGTACCTGCTGGCATTCGCAGAAGTGCCACGGCGGCGGCGAGTTGTACGCGTGGATCGGGATAGCTCATTGCCCGCACGAGCACTGCGGGTCGGTTGGTTCCCGCCTTCAGTTGCTGCGTGGCGGCGAGTTTCTCCGAACGATCGCCGAGTGCTTGGATCGTTCCAAATGCGAGCGCCGTTCGGTTCTCGATCAGTGCGTTTTCGAGGATGTGAATCAGCGAGTTCGACGGGGCTGAGGCGAGCAATGAATAGACTTCCGGTTCGGCTTTCGCGAGGTCGGCAAACTTCGCACGTTCGACGGCGCGTTCGGTGGCCAAGCATAAGAAACGCTCTTGAGCGAATTCGTCTGTCGGGTTCCGCTCGATGGCCCAGCGTAGGTATTTCAATCCGTATCGCTCTTCGGCTTCGCGAAGAGAGACTTCGGACGTCGACAACACCTTGGTTTTCGCATCGTACGACCACAACTTGACGCGGTTTTTGACCGTGTCCAAGCCTGCAAACTGAGACTTGTGCGAGTAAAGCGGTTCCGACAACTTGACGAGTTCCGCAACCGGTTGGCGACGCTCGTAGTTGTCGCCTGTAAGGGCACGTAACAGGCTAATTGCGTTGTCGCGACGCAGTGTGGCCGTGTCGCCGGGAGTCGAGGCGAGGTACCACAACAGCGGCATGATGTTCGTGTCGGTTTTGCCGATCAAGCTGATGATGTCCGCCCGTTTGGCGATCGCTTGTAACATACTGCTCTGAATGTCGTCGGGTGCCGACTCGGCTGCGATCAACAAGCCGGGAATCGCATCCGAGCCGAGTAGCGCGATCGCCCGCATTGCACCCGCACGAAATGCGGGATCGCTTTCCGTACGGATGTTATCGACCAAATATGGCACGACGGCATCGCCGCTACGCTTCAGTTCGACGATTGCGAAGTCGCGTTCTTCATTTGTGGCTCCGAGATTGAGTACGAACTTCGCGATCCGTTTCGGATCGCGCAACAGCTTTTCGTTCGCAGCCAACGACGCCTGAATAATGCCTTCTAGCGTCGTCGATTTGAACTCGGCATCCCGCTTGGCATCGGGGAACCAACGGGGGACGTTCCGCAGACCCTGGAAGGTCGTCGGGCCGTATTTCGCCTCTAAAGACAGGTAATCCTGATCGGTCGGCTTGAGGGCAAAGAATTCTTTGAGGAGTTCCGCAGCGAGTTCTTGATTGCCATCGCGCAAGATGTCGCGCGATTCGCGGAAGACCTCGGCCGGTTTCTTCGCGGGAGCAGCCGGATCTTGTGCGACAACGAGAGTTGCCTGTGCGAAGCACAACAGTACGAACGGAGCGAGAAGTCTCACCGGGTGTTCCTCCAGAGGGCACCGTCGTTTGCTGGTCTTCCAAGGCAATTCGCAAACGGTCCGGCGGTTGCGTGCGCGCCCGGACACCTAGTTCCCATTGTGCGCGTCGTACTCAGGTTAAGCAATCCTCTTCGCACGCCACTAAATCGCGAAATGTCTCGCGACGACGGATCAGGCGGTGAGTGCGGCCTGTAACGAGGACTTCCGCCGCCCGAACCCGCGCATTGTAGTTCGACGACATCGACATTCCGTATGCGCCGGCGCTGAACACCGCGAGCAAATCGCCGCGTTTCATCTCGGGCAGGTTCCGGCCTTTCGCCAGATAGTCGCCCGATTCGCACACGGGGCCGACGACATCTTGCATCCGCGTTCCGGGAATTTCGGCTTCAAAATCGTCGGGCCGTTCGGGCACGGTCGCATCCGGGTGTACCGGCCAGATCCGGTGGAACGAGTCGTACAGTGTCGGGCGGATCAAGTCGTTCATGGCCGCATCTTGAATGACGTAATGCTTGCCGCCCGTTTCTTTCGTGAAAATCACGCGGCTAACGAGTAACCCGGCATTTCCGACGATGAACCGTCCGGGTTCGAGCACGAGGCGACAGCCGGTTTCTTCGACGACGGGCAGAATCGCTTCGGCGAACGCCGTCGCGGGCAGAGCTTCTTGCTTGCGGTAATGGATGCCGAAGCCGCCGCCCATGTTGAGGTACTTGATCGCGTGGCCCTGTTTTCGCAGGGCGTTAATCAGTTGCACCGCCTTCTCGCCGCCTTTGCGGTACGGCTCGGCAGACAGAATCGGCGAGCCGAGGTGCATGTGCAACCCGACGATCCCGATATTCGGATGGCCGACCACGCGCTCGGCGACTTCGAGGATTGTGTCGATATCTAAGCCGAATTTGACGCCTTTGACGCTCGTATCGGTTTTCGCGTGCGTTTTCGGCGGTAGGTCCGGATTCACACGCAGTGCCACCGGAGCGACTTTGCCGAGCGACTTCGCCACCGCACCGAGTGCGTGCAGTTCGGCTTCGCTTTCGACGTTGAACAGGAACACATCGTTTTCGAGTGCGTACTTCATCTCCGCGTCCGTTTTGCCGACGCCCGCGAACACGATCTTCGAGCCGGTCGAACCGGCGTGTAAAGCTTTGTACAGTTCGCCACCCGACGTGACATCGAACCCGCTGCCGTGCTTCGCCATCAGGCTGCAAATGCTCAGGTTACCATTGGTTTTGACGCTATAGCAAATGATCGGGTTCGCCGACGCAAACGCATTCTGAATCTGCGTCAGGTGGTGAACGAGCGTCGCTTCGCTATAGACGTAGAGCGGAGTACCGTACGTCTCGGCCAACTCTTGTACGGGCACGTCTTCGCAGAACAGTTCCCGGTTGCGGTAGGCAAAATGATCCATATCTGGCGAGTCTCGCAGTTAGCTCGGTAATGGTGTCCGCATATCTTACAGTGTCGCACCGGAATCGGTTCGATATCTGGCAATGTTTTTGAAGACTTCGAGTTCCGCACTCACCCACACGAATGCCATCTGTCAAGAAGTGAAACGCGATCTGACGTAAGTCGAAATTCGCGTCGCTGCACGGACGTACACAGAAATGTCGCCAAATGACATAGAAGTGCGCGCAAATGACACAGAATGGTCGCATTTCGACACGAAACGGTCGCATTGTGTCGCGAAACGGTCGGTAATTGCAGCGAGTCTCGAATCGTTGCTATCGTCATAAGGTTCTGTAAGAGATCGAGATACGGAAAACAGATCAGTGGTTTGCGATCGAAACAGAGGCATTTCGGGTCGCAAAAAACCGAAAAAGACCCCAAAAAACGGTTTTTGAGCCTCTTGAATTCCGACTTACGTCGAAACTACCGCCCTTCCGGTCGCTCGGCATCGGATTTATTGCGAACTGTTTCTTGGCGAGCGACCGAACTGGCGGTAAACTGATCGAGACGGAATTGCATTCCGATCGACGATTACCCGCTGCTGCGGGGTCTTAAATGAGGTCCGCGACGTATGGCTCGGCCATCAGCCGGTGCGGTGCGAAACGGCATACCCAAGACCATGGGGCTTCGACGCTCGGATCGCTTCTTGAGTGGTTTAAGTGCATACGAACGGGTGGTTTTAGTCACCCACATTCATGCCGACCCCGACGGGCTTGGCAGCATGTTCGGGCTGGCCCACCTGATCGAAACGCTGACGAATAAGCCGACGATCCTCACGCAAGATGGCCCAATCAGCCGTGCCGAAAATCGCGCCTTAGTCGATACGTTAAACCTCGATTTGATCCCGATTAAGGAAGTCGATTGGCACAAAGGCGATGCGGTCGTCATGGTCGATAGCCAGCCGAAAACCGGTCGGCACACCTTCGACGAAAACGTCCCACTTTACGCGGTCATCGACCACCACGAAACGCCTGGCGACCTCGAAGACGTGGCTTTCGTCGATGTCCGGCCCAACATGGGCGCAACCTGCACGCTCGTCACGAAGTACCTCATCGAACAAGGCGTCACGCTCACCGAAAAGCTCGCTTCATCGCTGTATTATGGGATCGAGACTGAGGTTACGGGCTATCCCCGCGAAGCCACCGAAGCCGACGATGAAGTGATGAACTACCTATTCGGCCTTACCGATAAGGATCTTCTCGCCCAAATCCGCAACGCACGCCTGCCGCACAGCCACTTCGAGTGTTTGCTTGAAGCCCTCCAAAGCTCGTTTCTTTACGATCGTTTCGTCATCAGCTGGGTCAACGATTTACCTCAACCCGAACAGGCGGCCGAGGTGGTCGATTTCATGATCCGCTTCGAGAAAGTCGATTGGGCAGTCTGTTGTGGCATCCATAAGGACAAGCTCATCATCTCGGTGCGTTCGGCATTGCCGCACGCAAAAGCGGGCGACATCTTGCGCACCGTCGTCGGCAAACTGGGCAACGCCGGTGGCCACGATCGTCGCGCGGGTGGCTGTATCAGCTTGGCAGGAAAATCGGATACGGCGATTGAGGAATTGCAGTCCTCATTAAGACGTCGATTCCTCAAGGCGTTGAATATCGAAGATCTCCGCGGTCGCCGACTGGTGGCGCTCCGAGAAATGCTTCAGAACCTTCAATCGTAACAGAATTGCAACGGCGCGCTACGAACGACACGGATGTCTGCTTTTGCAAACCGATATTCGCAACTCCATACCGCACAGCGTTTAGCGTCGTGACAGCTCGCGTGATTCCGCACAATTCGACACGTTTTGTGTCGTACAAATCGGCAATTCGGGCGAATTTCTTGAAAGAGACATTGACGCGTCAGCTATAGTTCTGTGAGTGAATCAAAAGTCGTTTTGTACGATTTCCACTGAAACGATCACAAACGTTAAATGATGCGGTCCGTTGCACAATTGTGATGTTGGCACGGATTCTGCTGGAGGACATAGCCATGGCAAGACTAGACGCACTACACAAGATGCAGAATACCCTCTTGGGCCGCCGTTTGGTGCTGAGCAAACGGCTCGGTGGTGACCTGGATGGCCTCTCGAACAGCCTCACTAGCGGCGATGCGGCCGATGCGGCATTCGACAATGTCGGCGAAGAACTCGCCTCCCAACTCGCCGAACTCGAAGCGAAGGAACTCTCGCAAATCGACCGCGCTTTGCTGCGAATCAAGCAAGGAATGTACGGCATTTGCGACGGTTGCGAGTGCAAAATCCCCGTGGCGCGGCTGAGTGCGCTGCCTTACTCGACGATGTGCATACGCTGCCAACGCGATTCCGAGAAGGATGGCAACTGGGAAGCGGACCACGAGATCGCGAACT
Organism: Limnoglobus sp.; assembly: GCA_043780595.1. Classification (GTDB taxonomy): domain Bacteria; phylum Planctomycetota; class Planctomycetia; order Gemmatales; family Gemmataceae; genus Limnoglobus. The sequence continues at coordinate 5,107 of JAYWCL010000143.1, read as the reverse complement.
GGGAGAAAGTTCGCGACCACGGTTCCGACGACAAGGAAGTTCGGCTCTCGGACTTTGAAGTCGATTACAGCAAGTGATCGTTTCGCGTCGAACCTGATGCCTTTCCGGCCCGCAACGTCTGCGTAGACTGCGGGCCTTTTTCGTATTTTGACGCCTCGCAAAAGTCGTTTCCGGACTATGTTTCGCTTTTCCTTCCAGTTCTGAAAACCGCAGCCGATAGATTGGATTTGTCGCCCACGGTTCGTTGTCGTTGTTATCGACCGAACCCGGCGGATCCCTGCCACGCGGATCGGCCAACCATGCGGAATCGTTTCCCCCGTTTACTGCTCACCTTTCTCGGCGCAATGGCCGGCGGGGCGTCGATTAGCGTTTTCAGCCATCCGACGCAACCCGTTGGAGCGGAGCCGAGTCCGTTGCCTGCCGCGCCTGCGAATTTCGCCCCCGCAACCGATACGTTCGATAGCATCGTTGCCAGACTTGCACCATCGGTGGTAGCCATCGATGCGGTCAAGTCTCAAGTGGCGAGCACTTCTAATAAGGGCAAACCGCAGGAAGAATCGGGTTCGGGTGTATTGTTGCAGTTCGATGGTTACAAAGGCATCATCGCGGTTACGAACAATCACGTCGTGAGTGGGGCCAAAGCCGAGGAAATTACCGTTACTTTGAACGATGGTCGCATACTCCGCCCCGTTCGCGTCTGGTCGGACCCCGAATCGGACGTCGCAATGCTCGCATTGGATGCCACGAATCTGCGACCCGCCACGATGGGTGACAGCGACCGCGTTCGTGTGGGCCAATGGGTGTTGGCGTTCGGTAGCCCGTTCGGCCTCAGCCAGACGGTCACTCACGGCATCATTTCGGCTAAAGATCGCGGGCAGATCAGCCTCGGTAACACGATCCGCATCAAGGAGTTCCTGCAAACCGATGCCGCAATCAACCCCGGTTCGAGTGGCGGCCCACTCGTTGCCACCGATGGCAATGTGATTGGCATCAACACGGCAATTGCCTCGAACAACGGCAACAACAGTGGCGTGGCGTTCAGTATTCCGATCAATCTCGTGAAGCGAATCGGCAAGGAATTGCTCGAAAAAGGCGTCATCCATCGCGGTTACCTCGGCGTGCAACTCGCGCCGACGCTCGAACCTTCGGAAGCACTCCGTCTCGGCCTCGACCGCGTACGCGGGGCGTTGGTCGATGGCGTACACCCGAACAGCCCCGCTGCCACAGCAGGACTGAAGCTAAGTGACGTGATTTTAAAGATGGAAACCGTCGAATTACGCGATGAAAACCACCTGATCAACCTCATTAGCAACCTGCCACCCGCCCATCGCGTTCGGTTGGGGGTCTGGCGCGAGCGACAAATGCGAACGATTGAAGTCGTAATCGGCGATTGGTCTGCAACCCCACGTAGCAAGTGAAACTCGCACATCACACGCTCGCCAGAAGTTCTTTCACCTTTTGCTCGATGAGATTGCGAATGCGGCGATATTCCTCGGACGACAATTCCTTGGGGTCGGGGATTTGCCACTCTTCGCGGCGTTTCGCGTTCACCAGCGGGCATTCGTCGCCGCAGCCCATCGTCACCGCGACTTCGACCTCTCGTCCGTCGAATTCCGCCGTCGATTTGGACCGGTGCGTCGTCAAATCGTAACTGCACTCGGCCATGAACTCGACCGCACGCGGGTTCACTTTGCCCGATGGCCGCGAGCCGGCACTGTGCCCTTCGACGCCCGCCGGTGCGTGCATTCTCGCGAAGGCCTCTGCCATCTGGCTACGGTTCGAGTTCTCGACGCACACGAACAACACATGCTTCATAGTCCGTTCTCCCGTGGGCGGATCACCGCCCAGACTCCGACACCGGCAATCGCACCGGCTACCGGCGCGGTCAGGTACACCCACACATGTTCCAACCGCCCCGATACCACTGCCGGCGTGAGCGAGCGGATCGGGTTCATCGATGCCCCGCTGACCGGCCCCGCAAACATCGCTTCCAGCCCGATGACCGCTCCGACGGCGATCCCCGCCAGCACGCCTTTTTCCTTCGATCCCGTCGAGACGCCGAGTATGACGGTCATCAAAATTAGCGTCAGGATGAACTCCATGAGCCACGATTGCCCCGGCGAACCGGCTGGCAACGTTGCACCGAGCGTGGCGTGTTCGGGGAACATCTGGTGCAACAACACGCTTGCCGTAAAGGCTCCAGCGGCTTGTGCGAGCAAGTAAACCGGTACCTTCCGCAACGGGAACAGCCCAGCCACCACGAACCCGAGCGTGACGGCTGGGTTTAGATGTGCCCCCGAAATATCGCCGATGGCATAAATCATCGCCAGCACGATCAAGCCGAACGTCAGCGCGATGCCGACGTGCGTGATCGACCCGCCATGCGTAGCATTGACGACGATCGCGCCCGTACCCGCAAACACCATCGCAAACGTACCGAACGCTTCTGCAAACGCGGCTCGCATCAAGACTCCCCCGCGACTTCGTCCATGAGGCACCAGCCTTGTTCGAGTAACCCTTTCACGCACCGATCCACCAGACGGTAGTGGATGTTGTTCCCCTCGCGTCGCGACACGAGAATACCCAAATCCGAAAGGCGTTGGAGTTGATTCGACACCGCTTGCGGTTTCATTCCGAGCGTCTTCGCCAAGTCCGTCACGCACAGTTCATCCGCCCGCACGATCGCGTGCAACAACCGCAACCGCGTGTCGTTCGCGAGCACCTTGAACACCGCGGCCAACCCGCCCGCCTGAACCGGCGACATCAACCGCCGGCTCTTCAGCGGCGGCAACTCGCAGCATTCGACCTTCGCTTTCGCCACGATTACTCCCATAAGACACGATTACACGATACGGTGTAATCGTGTTTTGGGTAGTGTGCTACGAAAACGTACGTATGAAATGCGCGATGCGAAATGGCAATCAGTCCCGCAGTTTGATCGAAAGGTACTTCGTTTCGAGGTAGGCTTCGAGTCCTTCGTGGCCGAGTTCGCGGCCGATGCCGGACTCTTTCATGCCGCCGAACGGGCATTGCGGCGTGGCCGGCACCGGGTCGTTCATGCCGATGATTCCCGCTTCCAGCCCCTCCGCCATCTTGAATGCAACGGACAGATCGTTCGTAAACACGTAGGCCGCGAGGCCGTATTTGGTGCGGTTCGCGGCGGCGATCACATCGTCCATCTTGCGGAAATCAAGGATCGGCATCACGGGGGCGAACGGTTCATCGGTCAGCAAGTTCGCATCGTCCGACAGGCCGTTCAGGATCGTCGGCTCGAAGAAATACCCTTTGTCGAATTCGGTCGAACGCTTGCCGCCAGTCAGGCACTTCGCCCCCTTTGCGGTAGCGTCGCCGATGAGCAACAGGGTGTTGTCCATCGCTTTCTTCTCGAACATCGGGCCGACGACGACGCCGTCATCGAGGCCGTTGCCGAGCTTGAGCTTCCGCGCTTCTTCGACGGCCACTTCTGTGAATCGCTTTTTGATGTCTTCGTGGATGAAGAAGCGGCTCGGGCTGATGCAAACTTGCCCGTTGTTGCGGAACTTCCCTAGCACGGCGGCCTTTGCGACGACTTCCGGGTCGGCATCGGGGAAGACGATAAACGGCGCATGACCACCCAGTTCGAGGCTGAGCCGCTTGACCTGATCGGCCGCTTGTCGCATGAGGTGTTTGCCGACTTCGGTCGAACCGGTAAAGCTGATTTTACGCACCGCCGGGTTCGACATGAATTCGTCCGAAATCTCCGATGCGGACCCCATGATGAGGTTCGCCACACCCGCTGGGAGGCCGGCGTCGATGAGGCACTCGAACACGCCGATCAGCGAGAGCGGCGTCTGGCTGGCGGGCTTGCAGACGATCGTGCAACCGGCCGCGAGCGCCGGGGCGATCTTGCGGGCTTGCAGCGTAATCGGGAAGTTCCACGGGCCGATGGCACCGACAACGCCGACGGGGTGCTTGATCGTGAGGTGGCGTTTGCCGGGGGCGCTGTTGGGAATCACCTGGCCATACGCACGTTTGCCTTCTTCCGCGAACCACTCGAACGTGTCGGCGGAGTGCAAGACTTCCGCCTTCGCTTCGGGCAACGGTTTGCCTTGTTCCATCGTCAACGTGCGGGCGAGGGTATCGGCCCGTTCGCGCATCAGGTCGGCAGTCTTTTTGAGGATCTTCGCCCGGTCGTAGGCGGTCGTTTTCATCCATGCCGGGAACGCGGCAGAAGCGGCGGCGATCGCCTTCCGACAATCGTCGCGGCTCCCAAACGCAACATCGGCGATGCTGCCTTCGGTGGCGGGGTTAATGACGGCGAGCGTCTTCCCCGTCGAGGCATCGCACCACTGCCCGTTAATAAAAAGCTGACGATTCTTCACGCCGACGACTGCCTGCGACATTGTCCGATCCTCTGGATGTAGGTAACGATCATGTTACGAATTCGTGCTGGTGAAAGTGGAACGAGTGAGGATTTGCAGGCTTGGCAGTTTGTGTAATATTTTCCGAAATATGCTGCAAATTTTGAGATCGCAACGGCGAATCGTGAATTAGATTATCGGCGGGAAGTCGTGTGAAATGCGATGGAAACTGAGATCGAAATGAAAAAAATATGGCTGGCCGACGGCAAAGGCGTGCCGCTGGTGAAAGCGGATGCGCAGCGCGTGCCCGCGTTCGACAAAAAAGAACGCCCCGGCAATCGTCGGATGGCGACGTTGGGCTGCCTGTATTCGGTGGATCGATTCGTGCGAACGCCGGAGCAAATTGTGGCGGCGTTGTTTCGCGACACGACGGATGCGAAACCGGTGGAAGTTCGTCCGGAGCCTTTTTTCAAGCAGTATCGCAGCTGTTTCGCATTTCAGGAACCGGGCGAAGTGCCGATTCACGGAGCGATGTTCGCGTGGAGTTGGCTGGCGAGCGAGACGGCAAAACGGCATCAATCCGGGCAGCCGATCGTGCGTCTGATGGACGGCTCGCCGACGTTGTGGGATTCGGCGAAGACCTGTTTGCAGGAGTTCGTCGACGAACGTTGCGAGGCGAAGACGCCGGTCGCGGTGGTGGACATTTTGGACATTCTGCACGTGTCGAGTTACGTGTGGAAGGCGGCCAAAGTGTTTCACCCGCACAA
>JAYWCL010000142.1:0-54073 GCA_043780595.1 Limnoglobus sp. | reverse complement strand
CCTCGCCACCGCCCGAAACCCCCACGCTACTCGCGCCCCCCGCGAGCCCGTAAACGTACGCACCTGCTACCCAAAACTACCGCGATTTGAACCATGCCCCCAAATGACATAGAAAGGTCGCTTCCGGTCGATTTTCGGTCGGTTTGTGTCGCGAAACAACCGGTAGTTTCGGTTGATGTGAAATCGAGTGCCTCGGCGTAACAAATGACAGCAATTGAGGATAAGGCAAAATTCCCAATAACAGATCGGCGATTCACGATCAAAAAGTGACGTTTTGGGACCGAAAACACCCGAAAAACCGGTTTTGGAGAGTCCGCAATTGTGACTTACGTCGATTCTGAGAGCGAAAACTGCCAGTTACCGCATGAAATGCAGCGCGATGGCGGCGGCGGCGGCCCCGAGAACGGCGGCGATGGCCACGGCGACTACGATCACTTTCCAGCCTTTGTGGAGCGGTGCGCGAGGCACAGGAGCAATCGACGCGCGGGTGATGACGGGAAGGTGCGTTTTCGTCGGCAGCGTGGATTCGGGCTTGGTGCCGAGCGTGCGCGGCGTCTGGGCGCTGCGATCTTCCATCGTCGGCATGTTGTAATCGGAGGCGACTTCCGGCACCGGCGGAAGTTCCAAAATTGGTGTCGAGTACTTCGGGAGTTTCGACTGGGAACGATTCGGCAAGTTCAGGTTGAACGTGCTGTTCGAGCGCAGTTGCGAGTCGGTCGATACGGGAACGTGCGTCGAAGCACCGGTCAAGCCGCGGCGATTCGGCAACGCGGGCATCCACTTCGGGTTCGGTACATCGACGGGTTCGCGCGTCCACGGTTCCAAGAGCTTCGCGACATCGGCGGGCGTTTGCGGACGGTCGGCAGGCTTCTTTTCGAGCATGGCATGGAGGACGACGGCGAGGCCAGGCGGTACGTCGGGTTTCAGTTCGCGGATCGGCGTCGGCGCGGTCAGTTGTTGCCACATCAGCTTCTGGGCGGTGCGTCCGTCGCGGAACATCGTGTGCCCGGCCAACAGGTAATAGAAGGTGGCACCGAGGCTGTAGATGTCCGCACGCACGTCGACCTTCGAGCTATCGACGGCTTGCTCCGGCGCGAGATAATCGGCGGTGCCGAGGATCGTGCGGTCGACTTGCTCGGTCAGTTTCGATTCGCCTTCCACTTCGCGAACGAGGCCGAGATCGAGGATTTTCACCGTGCCATCGCGGGCCAATAACAAGTTTGCCGGCTTGATGTCGCGGTGGATGTAGCCGTGTTCGTGGGCGTGAATGAGGCCGAGCGCCACCTGCCGAATGTACGCGGCGGCCAGCTGCCACGGTTGCGCACCGTGCCGCGAAACGACGTGTTGCAGGCTGATCCCGGAGACGAACTCCATGACGAGATAGAAGACGGCCGATTCGCGGCGCAGGTCGAACACGCGAATGATGTTCGGGTGGTCGAGGACCGCCGTGGCACGGGCTTCGCGGAAGAATCGTTCGCGGGCCACGGGATCGACGGAGGCACCAATCGAGAGCACTTTGAGCGCAACGAGACGATGCATGACGGCATGTTCGGCGAGGTAGACCTGGCCGGTGCCGCCGCCGCCGAGTTGATCGAGAATGACGTAATCGCCGAGAATGAAGCCTTTGTACTTGCCCGCGCGGATGCGGCCCGCCTGAAACTTCGTGAGCATCCCGGCCGTTTGAAGGCGTTCCAGCACCGCGAGTGGGCCATCGTCCGGCGTGTCGGCCAGGACGGTCGCAAGCTCCTCCGGCGCGATCAGGCCGCTCCGTTGGATGTTCGCCAGAAGTTGATCGGTCGTGGTCGGGGACGGCATTTTCGTCGGTGACCGAGTGGGCGGAAGGAGCAACGCCGCCGCGAACGTTTCGCAGCGGTCGAAATTCGGGTGTTCGTACTAGCTACGCACCGATGGCACGATCGGCGATTTCGTTCGCCCCATTCTGTAAACCTGCACGCTACCCGCGAATACCAACAATCCGAGCACGCACCACATCGCTAACAGTAGGTTGCGTTTTCGACGCGGGAGTATCGGCGACCGGGCCACATATTGTTCCGCCGCGTGTGGGAATGCCGGGGCGGTACCGGTCGCCTCGCGAATCTGCGTACACAGCGTCGATTGATCGTCGGCACGGGCTACCGGTGTCAGATCGTCGAACGCGATGACTCTCGTCACCACGTCATCCAACACGATCGGTAGCGGCGTGGGGTTCGACGAAACCTGGCGTTGCGTTTGCATCGTCGTCAGGCAGTCTTGCATCGTCGTCGTGTTGGCGCGAAACAACCTTGCCGGGAACTCGGCCGTGAGGTCCACCCACGCGGCGAGCGCCGCCGCCGCTGCGCGCGGCGTCGGATAGCGATCGTCGGGGGCTTTCGCTAACAGCCGATGGACGATCGCGGCCAGGCCATCGGGGATTTCCGGGCAGTGCGTCCGAATCGATTCCGGTGCCACCGAATGCAGCCGAAGTAGTTTCGCCCGCGTCGATCCTTCGGCGAATGGGGGCCGCCCCGATAGCAGAAAGTACAGCGTGGCTCCGAGGCTGTAGAGGTCGGCGCGAATGTCCACGCGGTGGCTATCGACGGCTTGCTCGGGAGACAGATACTCGATCGTCCCGAGGATGAGTCGTTCGTCGACCATCTGCGTGATCGATTCACCGCCTTCGACGCGAACGATGCCGAGGTCGAGAATTTTGACGCCACCGTGGCGATCGACGAGCAAGTTCGCGGGCTTAATATCGCGATGGACGAGGCCCGCTTCGTGGGCGTGCTGCAACCCGAGCGCGACCTGCTGCCCGATGTGCGCCGCTTCGCCCCATGCGACCGGTCCCGTTTGGGCGACGGCGGCTTGCAGGCTGATGCCGTCGACGTACTCCATGACGATGTACGGCGGTTGGCTGCCCGCGTGGAAATCGAATACGCGGATGATGTTCGGGTGCGCGAGCCGCGCGGAGATCGTCGCTTCGCGGGCGAATCGCTCGAACGCCATCGGGGCCTTATACGCCTGTTGGCGGAGCACCTTGATGGCGACCCACATCCCCGTGTTGTCTTTTTCGGCCAGAAAGACTTGACCCATGCCACCGCTGCCGATGCGATCCCGAATGCGATAATTTCCGAGGCGAAAGCCCTGATAGCGACCGTTCCGCAACTGCTCCGCTTGGAACGCCGTCAGCAGGTTCGCTTCGACCATGTGGTCCAGTAGCGTATCGGGAGTGAGGTCCACCAATCGCTTACCGCGCACGCCCGCCAAGAACGTCCGCAACCGGTCTTCGGCGACCAGTTCACTGCGGCGAACGAGCGACAGAATCGCGTTCAGAGTTTCCGGTTTCGTCATTCCCATTCACACGGCATTCGGAACGGCGGACCCGCAGTCGGCGGGGGAGGCCCTCAAGCCTAGGACACAATCTGCCGTGCGGTACTGCTACGACTGTCACAATCTGAATTCCGCTCCTTGCTGAAAACCATCACGTTCGGCAGGAGAATTGCGCCAATTGCCACAACCTCGCCTGCCCGAATTTTTTACGCGAACCGTGCGCACCGCGCGGTTGCGTGTTCTACGATTCGACGCGGGAACGTTCGCTTCCCGCTCTCGGAGATTTTGCGTTCGTAGGGCCGGATAGCCATGATGCTCACACGCCAACAGAAGTCTTTGCGTCGGGCCGGGGTTGCCACCGTCGAGGCGGCCGTCGTCCTCACGTTCCTCGTCGTTCCGTTAATGATCGGCGTCTGGGAGATCGGGCGTCTCGTGTATGCGCAACAAGTCGTAGCGACGGCCGCCCGCGAAGGTGCCCGCGTTGCGGCCCAGGGGCGTACGGTCAACAGCGACGGCACTTTAACGCTGATCTCGATTTCCAGCGGTACGCCGAACGTCAAGGATACGGTCTTCCAATCGCTGGCGACGGGTGGCCTGCCGACTCTCGTAAAAGCCGATGTGAATACCACATTCACGTTCATCACCGGCTCGGCTACCGAGCCATATCAAGCGCAGAAAAACGATCGCTTTCGCGTAACGGTGACGATCCCATTCGCGAAGGTGCGTTGGGTGAGCCTCGGCATCGTGAATCCGACGGATGTGTACTACCAAGTCGATTGGCAGATGCTCAACGACGATCCGTTCACCATCAGCCCCGATTTGCCGACTTGGTAGTTTCTCACGCATGCCTACGCAGCCATACTTTCTGAGATTCCGTCATGATCGCTCGTTCGCCGATTCGCCGACGCCGAGGAACGACGACCGTCGAAGTCGCGGTCGTTATCAGCGTGTTCTTGCTGTTCCTGTTCGGCATCCTCGAATACTGCCGCTTCTTGTTGATGTTGCACGTGGTGACGAATGCGGCGCGCGATGGCGCGCGTTACGCCGTCGTGAACGTGAACAAACCGACGAACTTCGACACCGTCGATTACTTCGACGGGGCGACCACGTTCCCTTCGGTCAAAAATTATACCGACTCGAAATCGGCCGCCGTGCAGCAAATGCTGACGACTTACACGGTGTCCGTGTTTCCTTGCGATATGACGAGCTTGAACGCAACACCGCCCACGGTGGTCGCGAAATCGGGTTCGCCGAGTTGGAACCAAGCCCAGTTCGGCGACCGCATCGCGGTGCGAATTACGGGCGATTATACGCCAGTGTTACCGAACTTCCTGTTCATGAGCGCGACGATCCCGATCGACATCGCCGTGACGATGAACAGCGAAGGGTAAGAACGATTCTCGATTGAGATGGTCCGGAGTGTCCGGACTGTATTACCGCTGCGATCCCCTCCCGCCACCCCCGGCGGTTCGCAGCATTTACTCCCGTCGTCACGCGTCCCCATTTGAAGGGTGTACCTATGACGACCAGACCGCAAGTCCGGTCGACACGCCGCGGCAGCATCGTACCGATGTTGGCTGTCTGCGTGACGGCATTATTTATGTTCGTAGCCCTGGCCGTAGACCTCGGCATGTTGATGGTCGCACGGACGGAGTTTCAGAATGCGGCGGATACCGGTGCCCTCACGGGCACGCGGAACTTGGATAACAAGCCCGCAAGCACCGACAATAATAAGGTCACGGCGGAAGCGCAGGCGAGAGTTGTGATTAAGCAGAATCTGAACTTGTCGACCGCATTCACCGATGCCGAGATTCAATCGGTGACGGTGGGCACGTACGACTATAGCGCCGCACTGGGACTGTTCCAGCTCGCTTACCCCGCGACGATCCCGACGACGAAATCGTGGACGGCAACGAAGGTCACACTCAGCGGTTCGCAGCCGACGTACTTCGCCCGCGTCTTCGGCGTCAACACGATGCCGATGGTCGCAGTGGCCACGTCGGTTCACCGCCCGCGCGACATCGCGATGGTCTTGGACTTCACGGGGTCGATGGGTTTCGGTTCCGTGCCGAACCTCGCCGACGTCGGCAGTTTCGCACACGGCCTCAACAGCACCGATACTTCCTACCCGCAGTTCGGTTCTTACTCGCGCTTTCAGGATGCCACGCGATACTCGGTCGGTACGCCGAGCAACAGTGCCACCGGCGCATCGGGGCGTCCGAACCCGTTCGTGCAAACGGCAACGGCTACGGCGGGCTCTTACGTTTATGCGCCGGGCAACTTCACGAACACCAACAACAACGGTCCGCCGATCATTAAGGATTTCCGCTACGATCCGGCGAACCTCGCGTCGCCGACGACGACGCAAATCCCCGTGAATTCGGCCGGTCTGGCGAATGCGTTTGAAGCCGCGACTTTCAGCGCGACGACGCGAACCCCTGGTGTCGGCCCGACGCCGGCCCCGGACAATTTCAAGGATCAAACCGACGTACCCGTCGCTTATGTGGGCGATAAGTTCCCCCGGAAACGCGGTGTGGCCACGGGCGCAACCTGGGACGTCACCGACACGAACGGCGCGGCTGTGAACGTTGCCGAACTCCTCGGCTGGTGCCCGCGATTTGCAGCCGGTTCGACGACAGCATGGATCGGCAGCCCGCCGGTTCGTACCGCGATGCCTGCGCCGAACGGCACTCCCTACACCGCCGATTGGAGCGACTTCCGCGACGCGACTTGGGAAACCTACGGCTACGACATGGACGTGGCGGACTACATCGCCATGCGACCGGCGAACCACGATCCACGCAATACGCTCCCATCGAATGCGGGAGGCAGCGTCGTCGGTCAGGTGAAGGTGACACCCGGCAAGTTTAAGGGCTTCTCGATGGGGCCAGGCTACTGGGGCAAGTCGTTCTTCACGTGGCCACCCGACCCGCGCGCGGCCAACGACTGGCGTCGCAAGTTCTTCCTGAAAGCATCGGGAGCCGCATTCGCGACGAACGGAGCCAACCCACCACCTGCACCGGGTGTGTATGAATCGATCGTCGATGCCGATACGGCCACCGCGACTGTCATGCAAACGATCGACGAAAAACTAATTCGTGCGGGTGCCGGGTCTACCTTGCTGGCTGCAAGCGGCAACTACACGATCAACTACGCGGCGGTATTGACGTGGATCAAGTCCGGCCCGCCGGTCTTGCCGCCGAACCTGCGGGCGGGCCGCGTGCTGTACTATTCTTCGATCCCAAACGACACGAACAACACGGTGGGCACGAACGACGAGAAATTAGATAAGACGTTCTGGCGAGCCTATATCGACTTCGTGCTAAATGGCGCTGACAGATACACCGCTGGGTCCGAAGTCGTCGGCTGGCCGGAAAACACAGCCACGACGATTACACCCGCACGGATCACCGGTGCGTTGAACGGCTTCGACCCCGACGGCGCGGGCCTGGAGGCACGCGGCCCACGGCCCTACATAGGCTACACCGATAACCCTTCGAGGCCTCGAATGCACTTCTGGTTCGGCCCGATCACGATGATGAACTTCCTCTACGCGAACGGCATGTACGCGGGCACGGTCCACGAAGCCCAGTGCTGGCAGCTCAAGGCGGGCGTCAGTTCGAGCATCGGCGACATCCGGAATAACCACCCGAACGACCAGGTCGGCCTCGCGTTCTTCCAGACGAGCGGCACTGCCAGCACGTCGTACCAGACGCCGATCGTCGATATGGGCCAGGACTGGCAGACGATGAAAGACGCGCTCTACTACCCGCGGACATTGCTTGCCACCACGACGAGCAACCCGAATACCGAGTTCCGACCGTACAACACGGCCATGACCTACCTCGGTGGTGCGAACATCCCGAATGCCCAAAACGCGACTGACCCGAACTCGGGGCTGTCGATGGCGTACAACATGCTCTCGTCGAGTACGAACGCCGCCGTTCACCCCGACCCGACGCGAACCGGGCGACGCGGTGCATCGAAGATCGTGATCTTTGAAACCGACGGCATTCCGAACAACGTGCAGAACTACACGTTCAACCAACTCGGCTACAACTCGTATTACTCGCTCGGCGGGGCCAGCCCCGGTGCCGCCGATACCGCCGCCATCAACGCGGTGACGCAGATTCGCAAGGCGACCTCGTTGACGGCTGCGGGAGACAGCGGGCACTCGTTGCCGAACGCACCGGCCCGCGTTTACGCCATCGGTTTCGGCGACATCTTCTCGACGGCGAACGCCACAACCGCGAAGACGTTTCTGCTCAACATTCAGAAGGCCGGGGGGACATCGGACGCCGCGGCGACTTCGATCCCCACCGAGCAGATCATCACGGGGACGTACACCACCCGGATCGACAACCTGAAAACCGCACTCGAGCGGATCCTCCAAAGTGGAGTGCAAGTCACGCTCATCGAGTAACCCCCGCGCGAGGCACATCGGCCCCCTAATCCGGTGCGTCTCGCTTCACCTTCCCCATCGAGGTGATTTCGATGTTGGTCCGTCCCGTCCTGCGGGCGGCCCGCCGTGGCAGCATCGTACCGATGCTCGCCGTGTGCGCGGTCGCTCTGTTTTCGTTCGTCGCCCTTGCGATCGACCTGGGTATGCTCATGGTCGCGCGCACGGAGTCGCAAAATGCCGCCGATGCCGCCGCGCTCTCGGCTGCACGCACCCTCGACAATCGGGTGCCCCCGTTCACCAGCCCGGACGCCTACGACAACAAAAAGGCCGCCGCCGATCTGATCGCGCGCGGTCTCGTTCAGGAAAACATCTTCCTCAATGCTCGCTACGACGCCGCCCGCGTGCAGCGGGTGCGTATCGGCATCTACGATTACGACGCGACTGCGGGCAGCTTCGTCGCGAGTTACCCGAACGTCAAGCCGAGCGGGAAGTCGTGGACGGCGGCCGAGGTCGTCGTCAACGCCGACCAACCGACGAATTTCGCCAAAGTCTTCGGCGTCAACAGTATGCCGATGTCGTCGCGCGCCGTCGCCGCGCACCGCCCCCGCGACATCGCCGTCGTGCTCGACATGTCCGGCTCGATGCAGTTCTCATCGACGACGCACTGGGAACCCGGCACCGCCGGTTCGTTCGACATCGTGCAAGGGTTGTTGAACCCCGATCCCGTGTATCCGAAGTTCGGGCATTACGCGCGTTTCAACACCTACCAAACGACCGCGCCGAGTAAGACGCTCGCCACCGGTGGCTCAGGTACTCGGCCAAACCCGTTCCGGCTCACGGTGCCATTCCTTGCGGGAACGGGTGAAGTCTTCTCGCCGAATAATCTGACGATGGAGACGCCGAACGGGCCGCCCGTCATTCGCGATTTCCTGTTCGATCCGGCGAACCTCAGCAACCCGTCGACCCCTGTGGCAGCGGTTTCCAACCCGAGTCAATTACGCAACGCCTTCCACCGTTGGCGGCGCTACACGAACCCCAACGGCACGTTTCGCTACGACCCGCCGACCACCTCTGCCGGCGACCCGACCAACTACGTCGCGCCGACTTATAACTGGTCCGGTTACAACGCGAACGACGCCACGAACACCAACGGCCCGACGCCCGCACCCGATTTCTTCGACCGGCAAATCGACTCGGCGGGCGTGAGCTACGTCGGGGATCGCTACCCGCGGAAAGGTGGCTTCGTGTACGCTGCGGACGTCAGTTGGGATCCGGCCACGACGCTCGGTGCGGCGCGCAACGCCGTCGAGCTTTTGTTCCCTGGCAGCGCGAGTCCCAGCCCCGCCGCGCGTGCCGTCCCCGCATCGCGGCCCGCACTACGCAACGGCAACCGCACCGAAGGCGGCCTCTCGTGGGATCAGTTCTACGACGATGCGTGGGAGCGCAACGGCTACGATCTCAACGTGGTCGGGCACATCAATAGCTCGACGAATACCGCGAACGGCACCGGCCCGCGCGCGAGCGCACCGCTCCGCACGCCGGGGTTCAACGGCTTCTCGATGGGGCCGGGTTATTACGGGAAGACGTTCTTCATTTGGCCCCCCGACCCGCGTTGGGGAAACCTGAACGGCGGCGCGCCGAACGGTGGGCAAGTCCGCCCGGACCTCGTGAATACGCAGCCGACGAAGGACGTCAGCGGGAACTGGATCTGCGATTGGCGACGCCGCTTCTTCGTACGTGGCAACAGCGCCGACATCGGCAGCCCGACGACGTTTCTCGCGTTCGATCCCGCCATCGATAACGACCCGAATGCACCGGGGAACCAGTCGATCAATCAGGCACTGATGCGAACCGGCGTGGGTTACACGCTACGCGATGGTTCCAGCGGCGGTACGCGGAACTACAAGCTCAACTATCGTGCGGTGTTGGCGTGGCTGAAAACCGGCCCGCAGACGTTGCCGCCGAACCTGCGAGCGGGCCGCGTGCTGTATTACGCTTCGATTCCAGATAATATCGACAACTGGGCGACCGACCTCGACCATCGCTTCTGGCGCGAGTACATCGATTTCGTGATGGGCTACAACGGCAACACGCCGAACTACGACCCGCGCTTTTCGCTGGCGGGCGTCGAGATGATGGCGTGGCCCGAAGGCGCGATTATCTCGATCGGCAACACCGGCAGTTTCGACCCCGATGCCACCGGCCCGATGCCCACGAACCCCGTGCCGTACATGAACTACACCGACAACCCGAGCCGCCCGCGAATGCACATGTGGTTCGGCCCCGCCACGATGCTGGCGTTCCTTTCGACCCGCACGCCCCTGCGAAACTGGCTCCCCGGCACCTCGCACGAAGCCCAAGGTTGGCAACTCAAAGCGGGCGTGCAATCGGGCATCGAGGACATCCGCAATAACCACCCGAACGACCGCGTCGGCATCGCGTTCTTCGCGCACGCCAACTACAACACGCCGCGCGTGCCGATGAGCCAGGAATGGCAAACCCTCAAAAACTCGCTGTTCTTTCCGAAGTCGTTGTTGCCGCAAATCGAAGCGGGGAACGGCGCGGCCGAACTGCGTGCGTTCAACACCGGCTTCGGCTCGGCACTCCTCGGGAACTTGCCGAACGCCAACGGCGGCACCGACCCGAACACCGGCTTCGCACTCGCCTACAACTTGCTATCATCGTCGCCTACGGTGAACGCCGACCCGAACCAGCGCGGACGGCGCGGTGCGGTCAAGATCGTGCTGTTCGAGACCGACGGCGTGCCGAACGCTTACCAGAACTTCTCGTATTCCGGTGGCGCGAACGGCAGTTATACCTTCGGCGGCACCGGCGCGTTCGTGGCCAACGGCGATCCGGGTGTGATGCAGCAATCGTACGACATCGTCGCGCAGATCGTCGCCCCCGTGTCGGCGGGCGGGTACTCGCTGCCGAGCGCCCCGGCCCGCGTCTACCCGATCGCCTTCGGTGACCTGTTCAGTTCGACGAGTGCGTTCCGCCCGCAAGCCATGAGCTTCCTGCAAAACGTCGCCCAGCGCGGCAACACCGCCAAGAACGCCAGCGACCCGCTCCCCACGGAGCAGATCATCACCGGCCGTTCGCAAGATCGCATCGACAAACTCCGAACGAGCTTCGAGCGCATCCTGCAAAGCGGCGTGCAAGTCACGCTGATCGAGTGAGGAATCGACGTAAGTCACAATTGCGGACACTCCAAAACTGGTTTTTGGGGTGTTTTTTCGGTCTTCGAGGCCACTTTTCGATCGCAAATCGCCGATCGATTCCGAGGGTTTTTGCGTTATTCTGCGTTCCTGTCGCGGTTTGCGTCGAGGCTCTCGATTTCGCATCAGCCGAAACTACCGGTCATTTCGCGACCGAATGCGACCGAAAATCGACCGAACCCGACACAAAATCGACCGGACCCGACATAAAATCGACCGAACGCGACATTTTCCGGTCACTCCGTGCACGACGCGAATTCCCACTTACGTCGAATCGCCTGCGATTTTTTGACTTCGGGAAATCGTGTGGGTGCGGAATCGGAATCAAAACCGGCAATGCGATTTATCACTTCGCCCGTGGCGGGGGGGCGAGTTCGCGGGGTTTGGGCGGCGCTTCGAGTTCGGCGAGTAGCTTCTGAAAATCGGCTCGCTCGCGCAGCGGGTTCATGTCTGCGTCCTGCTTCATGTGTGCGGCCAGTTTTGCGGGCGAATCGACGAAATGCCCTTTGCCAGTCGGCGTCCTCCGCAAGATCGCCATCGCCTTGACTGCGTATTCCTCGCGCAACTTCGCATCCTCTTTGGCCAGTCCGCTCGCCAGGCTCCAGGCACACGCGGCGTTGTAAAGTTGGCGGTCATCGGCAGACGCCAGTTTCTCGTAGGCAATAGCCGTGGCCAACAGGTTTTTCTGGTCGTTCTTCTTGGCGAAGACCTGCACGCGAATGTCGAGCAATCCCGGCACTTCCGCGTTAGGTTGTTTCATTGCGAAATCGAGATCGGCAAGGGATTTCTCGGCTTTATGACAAGCGGCAATTTTATTATCCATGACTGGAACCGCATTCAGAAATTGCCCGTCTAAGAGTTTCTTCTCATGCCACGGCAATAACACATTTCGAGCTTTGCCAAACCAATCTGCTGCCTCGGCGAAGTTGTTGCGGCCATATTCCAACTCACCGAGTTTGTATAAGTTGATGAACAAATTAGTCGAAGCGACGACGTTTTTCGGGTCAGCGTCGGCGAGCCACTGACTCACCGCCAGGCCCTTCCGATAGAAGTCGAGTGCGTCCTTCGTCCGGCCGAGTTGCCGCGTCACGTTTCCGAGCTTCTCGAAACTGACGCTCAGGTCGCGTTGGGCCACGGCGTTGTTCGGGTCGGCGTCGGCGAGCCGCTGACAGATCGCGTTGTACTTCTGGTAGAAGTCGAGTGCGTCCCTCGTCTGGCCGAGTTGCAGCGTCACGTCGCCGAGCTTCCCGAAGCTGATGCTCAGGTCGCGTCGGGCCTGTGCGTTCTTCGGGTCGGCGTCGGCGAGCCGCTGACCGATCGCGTTGTACTTCTGGTAGAAGTCGAGTGCCTCCTTCGTCCGGCCGAGTTTCAGCGTGATATTGCCGAGCTTGTCGAAGCTGATGCTGAGGTCGCGTTGTAGCCCTGCGTTATTCGGGTCGGCGTCGGCGAGCCGCTGACTCACCGCGAGGCCCTTCTGGTAGAAGTCGAGTGCCTCCTTCGTCCGGCCGAGTTGCAGCGTCACGTTTCCGAGCTTCTCGAAGCTGACGCTAAGGTCGCGTTGGGCCTGTGCGTTTTTCGGGTCAGCGTCGGCGAGCTGTTGCTTAATCGCGTACATCTTTTGGTAGAAGTCGAATGCGTCCTTCGTCTGTTCGAGTTTAAGCGTCACGTCGCCGAGCCTCTCGAAACTGAGGCTGAGGTAGCGTTGTTGCTCTGCGTTTTTTGGGTCGGCGTAGGCGAGCCGCTGACCGATCACCAAGCTCTTCTGGTAGAAGTCGAGTGCGTCCTTCGTCTGTCCGAGTGGGAGCATGACGTCGCCGAGGCGGATGAAGCTGACGCTCAGGTCGCGTTGCGCCTCGGCGTTTTTCGGGTCGGCGTCGGCGAGCCGCTGACGCACCATCAGGCACTTCTGGTAGAAGTCGAGTGCGTCCTTCGTCTGCCCGAGTTGGAGCGTGACGTTGCCGAGATTGTTGAAGCTGATGCTCAGGTCGCGTTGGGCCTGTGCGTTTTTCGGGTCGGCGTCGGCGAGCCGCTGACTTACCATCAGGCCCTTCTGGTAGAAGTCGAGTGCGTCCTTCGTCTGCCCGAGTCGCAGCGTCACGTTGCCGAGGTTCTCGAAGCCGAGGCTGAGGTCGCGTTGCGCTAGAGCGTTTTTAGGTTCGGCGTCGGCGAGTTGTTTGGCCAGCTCGTGACCAGCCTGATATTCCTTTTTGGCAGCGAGCGTGTTACCGAGTTGCTGCTCGATATCGCCCATGCGGAAATGGCTCACGACGAGCGTGTGATCCGGACTGCCTTGCTTGCGCGCCTCGTCGAGGATTTTCTTCAGCCCGGTACGGGCTTGCTCCAACAGCGCGCGGCGGAGGTCTTGCGTCCCGGGGCGATTCTCCAACATGCTCTGGATGTCGAAGACGAAATCGCCGTAGGCATCGCCTAACATCTTCGTGCGCTGGCCGACGACCACCAGCGTGGCTTCGACTTCCTTCGTCTTGGCGACGGCGGCCGACTTGGCGGCCTGCGTCAGCACAAGTTGTGCCGTCGTCGCTTTCTCGGCACCAACCGCCCGCTTCTCCTCTGCTTCCGTCCGCACCAGTTGTGCCGCTGTCGCTTTCTCCGCGTCCCGTGCTTGGTTCGCCAACACCCAACTTGTTATCGCACCCGCCGACAGCACCGCAAACACTGCGGCCGCACTCCACGCTAACACCCGTCGCCGCGTGTCCGAACGGGCTTTGCCGATCTCGGCCTGCTTCGCGCGCTCGTCCGCGGCTGCACGCAACTTCGCGACTTCGTTCGCGACTTCGGTGCCGTTGGCGGGGCGGTCGTTTGGCTCGGCGGACAGACAGCGCTTCGCGAGCGCGATCCACTCGGGTTCGGCACCGCAGGAATCGAGGCGCGCGAAGGCGTCGCCGATCTTGCCCTGCGCGGCGAGTTGCCGCGTGCTTTCGGCACTGCCGCCGTTGAACGGCGGGTGGCCGGTGAGCATCGTGCAGAGGATCGCGCCGAGGCCGAACACGTCCGAGCGCGCATCGATCTTGTCGACCGCGCCGATGGCCTGTTCGGGTGGCATGTATGCGGGCGTGCCCATGTAGTCGCCGTGGCGCGTTTCGCTGTCGCTATCGGAGTCGCGCGCGGAGCGGATGTGCGTTTCGGTGGGAGATTGTTCCGAAGAATCCGTGGGCTGACGCGGCGGACGTCCATCGCTCGCCAGAACCTTCGCGAGGCCCCAGTCCATGACTTGGACTTCGCCGAACGCCCCGACCATGATGTTCGCGGGCTTCAAGTCGCGGTGAATCACGTTTTGCGAATGCGCGTAACCGAGCGCGAATGCGATCGCTTCAAACGTGGCGATAAAACTTGCAGTGCGGGTATCGGGGCGCTTCAACAGCGCGTCGAGCGTCTCGCCTTTGATGAGCTTCATCGCGATGAACGGGCGATCGTTCGCCATCGTGCCGACTTCGTGGATCGCCGGTATACCAGGATGCTGGAGTTGTGCCGTGATGCGGGCTTCTTCGACGAACCGCCTTGCCTCGGCGCTATCTGCTGCAAAGTGCGGTTGCAACATCTTGATCGCAATATCGCGATCGAGCGCGATGTCCCGCGCACGGTAAACGATGCCCATTCCCCCTTGACCGACGATTTCGTGCATGTCGTAGCCATCGGGAAATAGCTCGGGCGCAGAACGCAGTGCCGACACACGCTCCTGCTCCGGCGTCGACGCCTGCGTGCGTTCCGAATCGGAAATGGGCAAGCTCATGGTAAAACTCCGATGGGTGATGTGCATCAGTATAACGAAGTCGCGATCCGATGCGAACCCACCGATTACCAAACTCGCCGTAAGCAGAGCGGTGTGAAATGTAAAGATCGATCGCGTTGCACCTTGAACGGCCCCTTCAGGGCCGAGTCCATTCCGACACCGATACCCAAGGCTTCGCCGACTTCGCCTTGGGCTGTAGGAATGAGCCTTTCAGGCTCAAAGACAGTCTGATACGTGGTACTACCGGAATCGCAAATTGCGCAACTTCAAAACTGGCGCTGCGGGCTGGCACGAAAAGCAAGCCCTCCGCCTGCTTCGCCTCGACGCGCGGGCGGTTGGTTTCGTATACTGGCCTAACGACATTATCCCCGTGACCTCGGAGAAGTACGATGCGACGAATGACCCAATGGATGCTAGGTACGTTTGTGGCCGTCGTGGCCGTGGCGACCGTCGCGGCCCAAGCCCCACCGGCCGCGCCCGCGCCCGTACCGGCACCGGCGGTTGCGCCACAACCGGCGGTCGCGCCCCCGGCAGCGGCAGCCACGCTCACCGACCTGTTCCCCATCAAGGTGGGTAGCAAGTGGACGTACAAAATCGGCGAAGCCCAGACGATCGAAGTCCGCGTCGATTCGGCCAAAGATGGCGAAGCCGTCCTCAGCACCGTCGTCGGTGGCAAATCGGTCGCCAAGGAAACGATCAAGGTTCAGGCCGACGGCGTGTATCGCACGAAGGTCAACGACAGCCCGATCAACCCACCCGTGAAAATCCTGGCACTCCCTGCCAAGAAGGACACCAAGTGGCTCGTCGAGACGAAAGTGCAAGAGCAAACCGTGAAGGGCAACTTCCTCGTCAAGGAAGAAAAAGAGAAGATCAAGCTGAAGGACGGCAAGGACATCGAAGCGGTCCTCGTCGAGAGTACCGACCTCGACGTCGCGGGTACCAAGACCACCGTCAAGACCTGGTTCGCGCCCGGCAAAGGCATGATTAAGCTCCAGTACAGCATCAACGGCAACGAAGCCACGCTGGAACTGACCGAGTACGTCGAAGGAAAGTAACACCTCCCTCGCATTCGCAACCGACGAGCCACCGGGATGAACGGTTCATCCCGGTGGCTCGTCGGTTGGTGAGTGAGACTCAGCCCTCGAACGGCATTTTTTCGTTAGCCGAATCGCAAACAAAAACAAAACTGCTACCTATTTCTTGCCGACCGAATAGCCCATCGATGCGTGAACCTCGGTACTGGCCCGTACGACGACCGACATCGTGGGCATGTGGAAGGTGATCGTGCAAGGGCCGCCCGCTTGCTTCCAACTCCGCGGGTCGATCGAATCGGTGATCGACTTCACGATGGTTTCGCTGTTGGTCACGGTTTGCTGGTAGCTCAGGTTCGGCCCCCAGACGACGGCGTTTCCGAATGGGCCGACGCCCTGCACGAGGTCGCCGAGGTAGTACGATCGCGTCGTGAGTTCCTTCTCAGCGCGTTCCATCGTCACCACCTGGATCATCTCTTCTTTGACGATGAACGTCAGCTGATTCGCTTGTAAGAGTGCCCGTAACGCCGTGCGTGCCGTCACGTTTCCCTTGAATGTCACCTTCCGCGACAAGTCCAACCCTGCGTCTTCGAGCGACTTCTTGTCGATGAAAATCGGCTGGTCGATGACGTTCGACAGTTCTTGCAGCGCTTCCTCGAATGGCCGATCCGCGAAGTTCGCCGGGAATGCGGTATCGAGCGACTTCAGGATCGACTCTTCCTTCGGCGACAACTGAATGCGGTCCTGATTCTTCCGCAACTTCGTCAGTGCTTGCCACTTCTTCGCATCGGGGAACTGAATATCGTCGGTCGTCGGGATCGACGAGGCCACGACTTGCCGTTGGTTGACGAGCCAGGCGTCGGCGTAATCGCGAGAGAGTTTCTGGTTTGCACGGATTTGGCCGCTGGTGTTCGTCTGCCCACTGAGCGCGATGATTTGCGGGTTGTTCGGGTACTTCTCCGCGAGGCTCAGCACGTGCCGCCGGGCGTCGTTGTGGCGATTCGCATCGGCGGCGTCGGCGGCCTTCTTCAAGCCGTCGGCCACCTCGCGCAGTTCCACCGCCGCCTTCAGTTGATCGAGTTTTTCGCGTTCCTTGACGGCGTTTGCATTCGGATCGGTGGCGGGCCGGACTGCGGGCAATTTGCCTTCGAGAATGCCAATCTTCGCTTCGAGCTTCGCGTCCAACTCGGTACGTTTCGCCTGCCCGAGGCTGACCGCCAACGCCAGCCCGGTCTGCGCGTCTTTCAGCAGTTGAATCGCTTTGACCGTGGAAACGGTCTTGAGTTTGTCGGCATTGGCGATCGCCTCGACGATTTCGTTCTCGGCCTTCTGTTCCGCGAGGTTTTGCGTCGCCTTCGCGCGCTCGATGGGGTCGATAGGTGCTTGCGCGAAACCATTCGCCGATAGGCCTGCGGCGAGCGCAGCCGCGCCGAGCCAGGAGCGAAGGTAGGGAATGGGTGTGCCGTGCGGATTCATAACTCGCCCCTTTGGATGCAGAATCAGTTGTTTATCGTCCGTCGGGTGTCACAGTTCCAACGTAACCGATGCCCGATTCGTTGGCAAATGCAATCGGCGCAACGCTCGCCGTGTAACCGGCATAACCGTCCGATGGAATCGAAACCCTGCGTTGACCGATTCTCCCGCTTGGGTTATCAGTGGCCACATTCGATCATTGCGCGACGAGGGCTTACCGTGCGACGGAAATCGGTACTTCTGACAATCGGGTTGATTCTGCTCATCGTTGGCGCGGTGTGCGGCACGCTGATTGTGTTGCTCAAGGGCGAACCGGAATTTTACACGTCGCAAGCCGACGAACCCTCGGCATGGGAACGCGGCGAACTCGCGTCGGCGCTGCTCACGCGCGTGCAAGACCTCAAGAACGATATTCGATCCAAGCCCGAATGGGGCACCTCATTTCGCGCCAACGACCTCAACAGCTTCTTTCGCGAAAACCTCAGCGATGGCGACGGGTATTCGTCGCTGTTGCCGTCGGGGTTTCATTCGCCGCGCGTGTCGATCGACGGCGACCGCATCAAGCTCGGTATGCGCTACGGCAACGGCTATTGGAGCACGATTGTCTGGGTCGAAATGCGCGTGTGGCTAGTCAAAAGTGAAACGAATGTGATCGCGCTCGAACTTTGCGGAATGCGGGCGGGAAATCTGTCGATCGGCTGCCAGACGATGCTCGATTCGCTATCCGAAGCCGCACACGATTCCAACGTCGATGTGACGTGGTATCGCAACGGGTCGAACCCCGTGGGGCTGTTTCGCTTCTATGCCGATCAACTTCGCCCGACGACGCAAATCCACACGCTGAAGATCGCCGACGGCACCGTGACCGTGGCCGGTCGAACGAAGCTCGAAAACTCCGTCGTCGGCGGCCCCGGATCGAACCCGATCGGCGAGTAGCGTTTCGGAATCGACGTAAGTCACAATTGCGGAGACTCCAAAACCGATTTTTCGGTGTTTTTTCGGGTTTAGAGGCCACTTTTCGATCGCCAATCGTCGATCTGTTCCGATGGTTTTTGCGTTATCCTGCGATCCTGTCACGGTTTGCGTCGAAGCCCTTGATTTCGCATCAGCCGAAACTACTGGTTGTTCCGCGACCGAAATCGACCGAAATCGACCGAATGCGACCGTTTTGCGTCGTAACGCGACACTTTTGCGTCACTTCGCGACCTTTTTGCGTCCGTTCGTGCACGTCGCGAATTCTGACTTACGTCGGATCGTCTGCGATTTTTTGACTGTGGGAAATCGTGTGGTTTGCCAGTTGCATCGGCATTTTGCGTTCGGTAAACTGGTGGAAATCCGGGGTTCTTGGCGAGCGGTGCGGCGTAAGCCCACTGATCCTGCCACCGTCATTTGCAATGCAAATGGATGGAGATTGCCTCCTCAAAATTGACATTGCCCACGACGCAGGAAGAATCAGGGGAGTGACCTCCCCCGCTCGCCTACTTCTCGTTGGCGCGTCGGGATAACAATTATTGCCACTCGCGCGACGCGCCGCACGTCGGCTGGGGAATATCTTGTCGGAAGCCCTTTCACGCGGTGCGATTATGACCTCGCTTCTCAAAACGCTCGTCGTTCGCGACCTCGCCACCGATGCGCAATTGCTCGGCCGGTTCGTGCGCGACCGCGACGATGCGGCTTTCACCGAACTCGTACGGCGACACGGACCGCTCGTTTTGGGCGTCTGTCGGCGCGTGATTCCAGATCGACACTTGGCGGACGATGCCTTCCAGGCGGCGTTCGTCGTGCTCGCCCGCAAGGCGGAGAGCGTGCAGCCCGACAAACTCGCGAATTGGCTTTACGGCGTCTCTTACAAGGTGGCTTTGAGGGCGCGAACGATGGCCGGGCGACGCGCGAAACACGAAACGCTGACATCGACACTGCCCGAAACGCCGGTGCCACCCGACGCGATCGACGAACTCGGCAGAGTGCTCGATGCCGAGATCGCGAACCTGCCGACGCTGTACCGCGACGCGGTGGTTTTGTGCGAATTGCAGGGCGTCAGCCGACACGATGCTGCGAAGACACTCGGCATTATGGAAGGCACGCTCAGTAGCCGTTTGGCCAAGGCCCGCAAATTATTAGCCGTCGCGCTGGCCCGTCGTGGCGTTACGATGCCCGCGACACTTGCCGTCTCCACAACGGTCACACTCGAACTCTGCACCGCGACGGTGCGGGCCGCCACCGGCACGCTCGCACCGCCGCTCGTTACCACCCTCGCGAATGGAGTGCTACGCATGATGATGCTGTCGAAACTGAAGGCGGTATCGGTGGTCGCATTAGCTGGGATACTGCTGTTGGGCGGTCTGGGTTTCCGCATGCTGCCGCCGACATTCGCTCAAGGGCCATCGGTGAAGCCGCAGCCCGCGCACGATGAGAAGCCCAAGAAAATCGACGACCCGAAGCCCGTCATCGATGCCTTGAGCGACCCATTGCCCGACGGGGCGATCATCCGGCTCGGCACCTCTCGGCTGCGCGGGAGTCGACTCAAATTTTCTCCGGACAGTCGCCGGGTCGTACGGGAGACCGCGCACGGCGACTTGCAACTCTACGAGATACCCTCGGGCAAATTCCTAGCGAAACTCCGTGCAGCCGATGTGCCCGAGCGGAGCATAATCATCGGCAGCACCATCGCCTTCAGCCCCGATTCCAAACTGCTCGCGGCCGTGCTCTGGAAAGGTCGGGCCGGCATCTGGGACACCGACACAGGCAAACTGATCCGCTGGATCGAGAGCGGCCAGTTCTATTCGATCGTCAAATGCAAGTTCTCGCCAAACGGCAAACTTTTGGCTATTGGCGGCAGTCAGCACCCCAGCGACGCCGAGAAAATATGGGTCGGTGTTTACGAAGTGGCGAATGGGAAGCAAGTTTTCAGCGAACGTGGATCGACGAGTCAATTCAGTGACGACGGCAAACAGATTACGTTGTGGAATGGTTACCGTAATGGAGAGCAAAAAATCCGCACCGTGTCGATCACCGACCCCGACGACCGGATCACGCTCGACCACAAAACCTACGTTTCCAATTGGGCAGACCCCCGCTTCGACGGTTGATCGGCGCTCATCGAACTGCTTGAGAACGGTACCGTTCTCATTCGCGACCTGAAGACTGGCGAATTGAAACAGACCCTCGATGGTGCTAATCGCAGCGAGAAGGGGGGCGTCAACCTGCGCCATGCCACCGGTCGCCGGGAATTGATCGTTTCGGTCGACGAACCGCCGAGCCTTTGGTGCTGGAATATCGACACCGGCAAGCCACTTTGGAAGCGAGAATTGCCCGCGCCGCCGAACGAGGCCGACCTGTCGATCAACGGAAAAACGCTGGTGACCACCGGGAAAGATGGCGAAGTGCTCGTTCTCGATGCGCTGACAGGCAAAGATCGCGCGGTCATCGCGGCGAAATTGGTCGGGCACTCGAACAGCACGGCCAAAGTGTCGCCCGATGGGAAGGTGGTGGCCACGTTTACGGCCTCCCCGGAGCCGGGCGGCGGCACGGCGCTGTTTTGGGATGCGGCCACTGGCAAGCTACTTACGATGTTGCCGGGGCACACGGCCTTGATCCACGACGCGCTGTTCACCCCAGATGGTTCTAAGATTCTGACCGCCGGGCGCGACAACACCATTCGCACTTGGGACGCCGTCAGTGGTCGCGAACTCGCGAATGTCGCGTTAGCCGCACCGGGTCAACTGGCACAATCACCGGACGGTCGGAGGTTGTATGCATCCGATCCGAAGACTGGAACCATTCGCGTCGTCGATGCCAGCACGTGTAAAGTGGAAGCGACATTCCCCGCATTCAAAAAATCCATCGTTGGGTTCACGTTGACGGCCGACGGCAAACGGCTGATCGTCGCCGGACGCGATGCGGACGAGACCGGCACGATTCGCGCGTTGAACGCCGCCACCGGGGAGCCAATCCACGAGTTCCCCACCGGAGAGCATCGCATCGAGCAGATGGCTGCTTCCGCCGATGGCACGGTGATTGCCGCCGCGTGCGAAGGTCGAAAAGTCGTCGTCTGGTCAGCGGAAGGAAAATTGCTGTCGGAACAGTTTGGTTCCGGCAAACGCGAACCCGCTTGGAACGATCGTCCGCCGCACTACTTGGTGGGGTCGGTCGCCATCACTTCCGACGGGGGTCGGATTGTCTACTCGGATCAAGAAGCTGGGGTCGCCATTATCGACGGGCCGACACAGAAACTTTTGGGGCTTGCGAAACAGAAGGATGTGTATTTCCAAAATGGTGCCGCACGCTACGACATACGCGACGTGCTGGCCATATCTCCCGATGGCAAAACTGTCGCGTGGTCCGGCGTCGAAAGTACTCCAGACATCTTTCTGATCGAGCTGCGATCCCAGTCGGTGCGGCGGCGTCTGCCCGGCGATAGCTACCCGGTGAAGCGGCTGGCGTTCTCGCCCGATGGATCGAAATTGCTCTCGACCGGGCCGGACGGTTCGGCTTTGGTGTGGGATTTGTTCGATCGGTACACACGTAAGCCAACTGCTCAGCTAGACGCGAATACAGTGACCTCGTGGTGGGAGGAATTGGCGTCTGCCGACGCCGGCACGGCGGATCGAGCGATGCGGGCGATGGCAAGTCGACCGGTCGAAGCGATAAAACTGCTGCGTGAGAAATTGACTCACCCGGTCGTGGGAGCGGCGGCCATCGACGCGCCCATCGTTCAACTCGACGATCGCGACTTCGCCACCCGCGAAGCCGCGACCAAAACCTTGACGCAAATCCCGGCAGCGGAAAAAAAACTGGCGGCAATAATCGACGTCAGCGAGTCAGCCGAAGTACGCGACCGGGCAGATCGGATTTTGAATACACTCCGTCGCTCGGTATGGCTTCAAAGAGAGCGGGCCATCGAAGTGTTGACGTGGATCGGGAATGCCGAAGCCAAAAAACTCCTGATGGACCTAGCCAAAACGACGGCTGATGTACGGCTCAGCCGCGATGCCAAGGACTCGCTGCAACGCTTGAGATAGAGGTACTGCAACGCCTACTTGATGAAGCCGATGCGGTCGAGCGGGAAGAAGACGAATGCGGCGCGGCCGAGCATCAGGCGGTCGGGTACGGTGCCCCAGACGCGGCCGTCGGAGCTTTGGGCGCTGTTGTCGCCGAGGCAGAGGTAGTGGCCGGGCTGGACGAAATACGTGTGCTTCGTGGCGCTGATGTCGTTGATGCTCGCGTAGGAATCGGCAC
The DNA here is from genome assembly GCA_043780595.1 of Limnoglobus sp. Taxonomy (GTDB): domain Bacteria; phylum Planctomycetota; class Planctomycetia; order Gemmatales; family Gemmataceae; genus Limnoglobus. The sequence continues at coordinate 31,657 of JAYWCL010000142.1, read as the reverse complement.
CGATGAAATACGAATCGCGCCATAGCTTCAGCTTCGTCACTTCCACGCCCTGACTCGCGCCGATACTGGCAGGGGCTTCGACGTCGTTGGCGGTCGTCCAGCCTTCGTGCTTCTCGTCTTTGGGGTCGAACGTTTCGGGTGCCGTTGGGGTATATTCCCCGGCGGCACCGACGTCGATGCGGCGGCCATCGACCCAGATTCGCAATGAACAATCGACGTTCGCGAACCGCAGTTTGTACGTTCCCGGCCCACCGATCTTCGTGGCGAACGTGCCCATCTCCTTGCCGTTCTTCCCCGTGCGAACGATCGCCACATTGCCGTTCGCGAACTTCGCCTGGAAGCGGTTCTCGCCCTTGGACAGTTCCAGAACCACCTCGGCGTTCGCGTCGCTGATTTTCGCCTGGCATTCGACCATGAGATCGCCGACCCAGAACTTGTGATCGCCCCCGCGATCGAGGACGAAGAAGCGACCACTATTGTTTTCGCCCGTTTCGCCGTTGTAACCGAGGAAGTTATCGATGGGCATGGGGTCGACGACGGGCCGCGCGGCTCCGGACAGCGTGCGGAAATCGTCGATGATGAGGTGCCGGTAACGCAGCCAGCCGAGGTTGCCGCCGGCGTGTGCGAACGCCTTCGGCATCGCTGCGTTGTCGGTGGTCCAATCGGCGGTTTCGGCCTTCCAGCGCGGCGGAACGGACTTGCCGGCAAGGTAGTTCGACTGATGTTCGTTATCCCAGACGATCCGCTTCATCGCGTGGAATTGCTCATCCGTTTTGCGGATGATCTGGAAACTGTTCGGGTCGGTGAACCCGGCAGCGCGGGCGATTTCAAACTGCTCGTCGGCCACGTTGGCGTTGTGGTACATGTAGTTGGCCTGCCACAGATCTTCGGGCCGATCCGGGCGCGGATACGTGGGGAAGCCGAAGTCGTTCATCGCTTCGGGTGGATATTGGATGTTCTTCGCGACGTAGGTATCGCCGCGCCAGATGGCGATGGTTTCGCCGCCGAAGCCCCAGAGCCGCTTAATGTAATTCAGCGCGCCGTACTGTTTCTGCGGCTCTTGCGGGAACTTGAACACGACGACATCGCCGCGGGTCGGGTCGAACTTGTGGTACTGCGCTTTGTGAACGAGCACGCGGTCGCCGGATGAGTTGAACGGCGACGGCTTGTCCTTGGTGAAGATCTGTTTGTGTCGGCAGTTCGGGCAGCAATACCCCGCAACGGCACGGCGTTCGCCGCCCATATGCGGGTCGCCTTCGACCTCTCGGCTGCTATTTAAGGGGAATTTGAACCCGCACTCCGAACACTCGATCGACTTCTGGTAGCCGTACAGAGTCTCGGCCATCGAGCCGGTGGGGATCACGAACGCCTCGACGACGAACTGCTTCAGCAAGAAGACGAGCACGACGACGAAGACGATCGTTTCCAGAAACTCGCGCACCGCATCGCGCGGCGGCTTCGGGGCATCCGCCTTCGGTGTCGGCTTCGCGAATATCGATAACAACATAGCGTGGTACTCGGGGCGTGTTACTCGGATAATCCCATTCTTGGCGAGCGGGGGAGGTAACTCCCCTGATCCTTCCTGCGTCACAGACAACCTGTGTTCCATTGCAGCGCACGGCGGTGGCTGGATCAGTGGGCTTACGCCCACCGCTCGCCTAAGAGATTACCGCATCCACCGCAATCGCGACCAGTCGACCGTTTGGTAGGGCCGTGCGGTACCGTTGACGGTCGTGCGGCCGATCTTCAGCGGCTGGTGAATCAGGAATGGTTTACCGATGAAATCCCGTTCGGGCACCCCAGGGATCGACCATTCGCGACTATCGTTCGAGTTCGAGCTGTTGTCCCCGAGGAAGAAATACTCCGTGGCGGGCAACAGGTACGGGGCCTGAATCGCGTTGGTGCCTTCGCTGCGGTAGTAAATGTCGCGATACAACTTGAGGCGATGCACGACGACTTGCACGCCGCGTGCGCCGAGTTGAATCGGCCGGCTCACCTGGCCGCGCCGCGACAGTCGATCCGCATCGGCGGGCAGGTCGAGCGCGGGGAGTATCTCTTTGCCATCGAGTGCCACACTCGCGCGGCGATCCACGAACGCGAACTCCAAGTGATACGTTCGGCCGACTTCGATCTTTAACCCGGCGACTTGCCGAGGCGGGTCGCCACCGTCGCGGCTCAGTTGCACGCCCGCCGGTTTCGCCACATCGCCGATCGGGAATTCGACCTTCACCGTATCGAGACCATCGCCGAGCCGACACGCGAACGACCCCGAGCCAGCGACGATTTCCAGATCGCATTCGACCGTGAATTCGTGAACGGGGATGCCCTTGTTGCGTCGCGGCGCGCCGTTGTAAGCGAGCGTATCGTTGACCGATTCTTCTCGCTTGTCGTCGATATTCCAGTGGCGATACGTGAGGCCGATGGCGGGCTTGTCCGGGTTCGTCGCGTCGAGAATCAGAGCGGCATCGCGGGCGATATTCGCATCGGCAATTGCGGGTGGCGTGGCGGTGGCCGGCGGCAGTCGCGGGTTGTCGGCCACCGGTTCGACCAGCCAGCGGATGCCCCAACCGCCGGGTGGTGCGAACGCCATATCGAAGATCGGCAACCGCGTTTCCCGGACTTGTTCGAGCGTCTTACGTGCGAGTTCGCCATTCGCGAAAATCTCGCCTTCGAGGATGCGAATCGACTCGCCGGGCAGGCCGACGATCCGCTTCACATATGGCTTGGAAATATCCACCGGGCAGCGGAACACGGCGACTTCCCAACGTCGCGGCGAACGCAAATTGAAGACGTTTTTATCGACCATCAACCGGTCGCCGGGCACTTCCCACGTACTGCCGATGTCGATGCCACGCTTGCCGCAGTTCGGGCAATAGCCATCGGCAAACCACACCGCAGGGCGTTCGCCTTGGTGTTGCGACGCATCGCCGACGACCACGGGGTGATCGCAGCGCGGGCAGGCGGCTTCGCGGTGATTGCCGATGAGTGCGGGGGCCATGCTGCCGGTCGGGACGCCGAACGGTTCGAGTGCGAACGTGCGCAGGAACAGGAAGCCGATGACGAACAGCGCGGAGGCTTGCAACAGGCTCCGCATGAGATTTCCGAACGAATCGGCTTTCGGTGCGGCAGGCAATCGCACCGGCAGAGGAAGTTCCTCGGCAGTGGGCGGAAGTGCGGCCTCGGTGGCGGATTGATCCATCGTTAATCGTCTTCCAGCACCGCGAGGAACGCTTCCTGCGGCACGTCCACCATGCCGATGGCCTTCATGCGCTTCTTGCCTTCCGCCTGCTTGTTCCACAGTTTCCGCTTGCGAGAAATGTCGCCGCCGTAGCATTTCGCGGTCACGTTCTTCTTCATTGCGGCGATCGTTTCCCGCGCGATGATCCGCCCGCCGATCGCGGCCTGCAACGACACTTCGAACATGTGGCGATCGATTTCCTCGCGCAGTTTCTGCAACACGCGCCGCCCGCGGCGATCCGCACTCGCCCGGTGAACGATGATTGAAAGCGCATCGACGCGCTTGCCGTGAACGAGAATATCGAGCCGGATGAGGTCGGCTTCGCGGTAGCCGATGAGGTCGTAATCCATCGTCCCGTAGCCGTGCGTGAACGATTTGAGTTTGTCGTAAAGATCGTAGATCACTTCGGCGAGCGGCATCTCGAATACCAAAATGACCCGCTGCTTGCTCAGATACTCGGTGCGGACGAACGAGCCGCGGCGCTCGGTACACATGCCCATCAGCCCGCCGATATTCTCCGCAGGAATCAGGAAGCTGATCTTCACGATCGGCTCGCGAAACTCCTTGATGTTGCCACCGTCGGGCACATCTTGCGGGCCGTGAACTTGGATCACGTCGCCGTTGGTTTTCTCGATCTCGTACGTCACGTTCGGCGCGGTCTGCACGAGGTCCAGTTCGCAATCGCGCTCGAGCCGTTGCTGGATGATTTCGCGGTGCAACATGCCGAGGAAGCCGCAACGGAAGCCGAAGCCCAAACCGTCCGACACTTCGGGCACGAAGCTGAAGCTGCTGTCGTTGAGCCGGAGGCGACCGAGCGCTTCGCGGAGGTCTTCGAACTCGTTATTGTTCACGGGATACAGCCCCGAATAGACCATCGCCTTCGGCAACTTGTACCCGACCATGGCCGTGGCCGTCGGGTTGAACGCATCGGTCACGGTGTCGCCGATGTTGGCATCGTCGATGGTGCGGATGTTCGCCATGAAGTAGCCGACTTGGCCCGCGGCGAGTTCGTCGATTTTCGTCGGCGCGGGCCGGAACTGGCCGAGTTCGGTGACGACGTATTCGCGGTTCGTTCGCATCATCTTGACGCGCTGGCCGGGCTTGATCGAGCCATCGATCATCCGCACGTAAACGACGACGCCCTTGTAAGTGTCGAAGTGGCTGTTGTAGATCAGCGCCTTGATCGGCGCGGTGGGGTCGCCGGTCGGTGCGGGCACGCGGTCGATGACCGCGCCCATGAGTTCCTCGATGCCGATCCCCGATTTCGCGCTGACTGCTAACACCTCTTCGGGCACGGTGAACAGTGCCGTTTCCATTTCGCCGATCACGAAGTCCGGGCGAGCGTGTGGCAAGTCAATCTTGTTCAGCGTGGGGATGAGCTTCAGGTTCGCGTCCATCGCCAGGAACGCATTCGCAACGGTCTGCGCCTGCACACCCTGGAAGGCATCGACGAGCAGAATCGCGCCTTCGCACGCCGCCAAACTGCGGGATACTTCGTAATTGAAGTCGACGTGGCCGGGCGTGTCGATCAGGTTGAGTTCGTATTCCTGGCCGTTGTGCGTGTAGTAAATCGTAACGGGGTGCATCCGAATCGTGATGCCGCGTTCGCGTTCGAGGTCCATGCTATCGAGCGTCTGCGCCTTGATATCGCGCTCGCTAACGGCCCCGGATTTCAACAGGAACTGGTCCGCGAGCGTGCTTTTCCCGTGGTCGATGTGGGCAATAATGCAGAAGTTTCGGATATTCGCGGTCGGCGTCGGCATGGGAAGTACGAGCTCGTCGGAGGCGGTGTCGCAACGCAGCCATTGTAGCATCATGCCCGATGCGAACACAGGGCGCGGGGAAGTCAGTCCACGCGGTCGACGAATTCCTCCTCCCAGGGAATCGTTTCCAGTTGAACCAACCAATCGTGAACGTGCGGACATTTCGACCGAATCGTGGCAATACCGATACGCTCGGCAATGTCCGGCCCCGCCGTCGACTTGCGGCCCGCATACTCGGGAATCACCTCGATAATCCGCTTCGACGGCGCGGAGTGCTGCCCATCATTGATGTTTTCGATGATATTCTTCACCGAAGCCACAATCGCGTGAAGTTTCTGTACTTTGGCTTCGCAGTTCTCGAATGAAATCCGAAACGCTTCGGGGTCGGCGAACAGCATCGTTTCATATTCGTGCAATTGCAGATACGGTATGAAATGGTGGCAATTGACGTCTAAACGGAATGCCTCTTCCAGGCCGACCACGTATGGTGTCGGATTCGATGGGTTCTTCAGATTGGTATCTGTACCAGGAAAGTCTGTCGGCAAGGCGTACAGATCGAACAGCGTTGTGAAATAGACGTTCTTACCTGCACGTTGTTTAATCGTGTTGAGTATGAATTTTCGTACGTTTTCGTACTTCGATCGTCTGCCGATGCCATGGACGTGATGATGGTTCTTTTCCCCTACCGCCAAGGTGTGAATGTGAACATCGTTGTGTGAAAAGAGATGCGGCTGCAAGACCTGCGCGCAAAAGATTTGTTCTGTTTGTCCTTCACAAAAGATATACAACTGTCTCATGGCATCGGCCCCGCTCCGATGACGTTTCGCTGCCATAATTCGCCAATGGAGTAGTCTTCCAGCCAATCTTTCAGTGGTTCGGATTCGAGCCGATGAAACTGCGATTGCCCGTTATGGCAATCGACGGCGATGATCTCCGAAGGCTCGAAGTAGTTCAGGAATGTCAGCGATTGAGTGGCGACAATCACCTGCGTTTTCTCGGAAACCGCACGCAATAGCCCCGTCACAATTTCCAGTGCATGAGGATGCAACCCCAGTTCTGGCTCATCGAGAATAATCACACCGGGCAAATCCTCTTCGGGTTGAAGCAGCAGAGTCAGGATCGCCATAGCGCGAAGGGTGCCATCGGAAATCTGATGCGGGCCGAACAAGTAATCCGACCCCTTCTTTCTCCAGTTGAGGAAGATTTCGTTCGGATTCAGGCGACTCGGCGCGAGATCGAAATCGCCGAAATCGGGCATGATTTTTCGCACCGTTGACACGATACGATTGTAGACAACTTCGTGCTTTTGTTGGTAGACATATAGCATCGATGCCAGATTTCCTGCATCGGACAATAGGCGATGATTATTATTGATATAGCTAACAAGCCGACTTGGGGCTGTCGCGGATGTATCGTGAAAATGGTAAACCTGGCATTGATTCAGAAGATGGCGAATGAACATGGCGTTCAATTCACCACGATTTGCTTCCCCGCAAATTTTTGCTTCATGATGGCCACTACCTAAAGAAATTTCTTTCGGGGGGGGGTATTCCTTCATGTCAAATCGCAGTGTTTCATCGGCAAAACCAAGAGTATCACCCGAGGCGTGAAAAAAACGTAGGCCGTACCAATTCTGTACGCCATCCTCGTCAAATTCCAGCATGGCTTCCAGTTGTGGCGTCACCTTCGGGCCGAAGTGCAGAATGGACTGCGCACGCCCCGTTTTGCCGATGTACTCTTGCAAACGGCCCGCCATCATCTCGTTGAGTAACTTGAAGAACGAGATGAAGTTGCTTTTCCCCGCGCCGTTCGCGCCGATGAGCACATTGAGCTTGCGTAGTTCGACGCTGGCGGCCTTGATGGACCGATACCCTTTGATTTCGATTTTCTCAAGCATCGCCATGTCGTGTCTCCTCAACTCTACTTATACTTCACACGGTCGGAAATGACACGTTACCAGTCTAACAATCCAATCTTGTTAGCCCGACGCGCTAGCGAGGGATTACTATCGTTTCTGCGATGTCGTGCCTTCTCGCGGGTTCCCCTCGCTGGCGCGTCGGGCTAACAAAACGTATCGAATCGAGACGCACAATCTCCCCGCAGTCATCACTTTGCGCGTTTCGCTTGGCGGTGGACTTCGGCGACGATTTGCTCTTCGACGGTCGAGGCCCAGACCGATGGCATTCCGTAATAAATCATCGATGTCGCGCCTTCGTATCCGCCTTCTTTGAGAACCCGCGCGGAGGGGATGTAGGCCATCACGTCGTTGGCGTAGCCCATCACCCACGTCTTGCCGGCGGGGAGTTCTTTCTTGAAACGCAGCGAGTAATCGACGACGACTTCGCCGCCCATCACGATGACGTTCAGTTCGCCGCCGAGCTTCCACATCTGAACGGGGTACGGATACGTTTTGGGTAATTCGCCCTCTTTTTCCAACGCTTTCAGTAACATTTTGCCGCGCGATGCGATGTATTTGTCGGCGGCGGTCGAATCTTTCACGAGTTGCTCGCGGCTCGGGATCGCGTGAAGTGGCAACGCGATTTCCTCGTATTGGCGGTGGAGGTTTGGCTTCAGTGAGGCCATCGGCGCGGCCAGCACTTTGCCGACGGCGACGGCGAGTTCGTTGCCGTACTGCTTGGCTTGCGCGACGGTTCGACGCGGGATCGGGTTCTGGTCGGCACCGCACCCGGCGAAGAACATCGCGACTGTGCCGGGGTTCACATCTTCGATGCCCTGCATCGCGAAACCGGGGTAATCGCCGCACCATTTCTGGAACGATAATGTCGTCGCGTGGCAGGCATACCCGAAGACGACACCCTGCAACGCACCCTTGGAATCGCGCACCGCCAACACCGGCACATCGTGGTCGACCGGTCCTTTCAGCGGCCCCTTCGCGCGCAGTGCGGGTACATCCAGTTCCTTATTTTCCCGGCGATTCACGGCAAAGTTCGCCTGCCCCGTACCCCACGCGACCGTTGCCGGTGCGAGTTTCGCAGTTGCCGATTCAACGAGCGTTAGCAAAATTCCGGGCAGCGCTTTCGTGTACTCGGCGACGAGTGCATCTTGCGCATCATCGTAGAAGTACATCGATCGCAAGTTCGTCCCGACCACCGGCCCGCAGTGCGTGTGCGACGTGGACAACACGACCGCTTCGCGCGGCAGTTTGTACTTCTCCTGTATGCCTTTGCAAATCATTTGCGACAGCGTGCGATCGATGCCCACGAGGTCGAGCGTGACCATAACCGAGGCCGCCCCAGAGGCATCGTGCAACACCATCGCCTTCGCCCACAGTTCGGTTTCTTTGCCCTCGGCGGGTGCGGTGCGAGCGCCGTAGCCGGACATCCACATGAGCGTCTTCGGCGTGATCGGCACCTTCGCGAACCCCGCTTTCCAGGTGTCGGCACGCGCGGTGGTCAGAAGCGCGAAACTGGCGATGAAGCCGAGCAGGTAGCGGTACATGGTGCATTCCGAAAAATGGCAGGGTCCGGCAGTACGTGCATCTTGATCGAGACTCGCTGGAAATGCAATCGTGAATATTCGACGAACGTCCGCGCGGGGAGTTTCACTGCGGTTGTATTCCGCTCCGACGTGTCTGAATTATCGCCAAATCTGCCGATGCGTTTCCCGTTTACTTCGCGGCAAGCTCGCGGAAGATTTCGTGCATCCAGACCGGGGCCAGTTTCAAGTCTTTGATGAGTTCCCGCCGCTTGTTAGCCGATAGCGTTCGTATCAGATACGCCCGTTGCTTCGGCGTAATGGTGTCGATGCCCAACTCGCGCAGAGCCTGGATCAGCAAGCCGCTCAATCGCCCCGCCGTCGCCATGTTCTTTGCCGTCGTCCTGCGCAGCTGGATCGTCCTCGTTCCGAGCTTGACGTTCCGGGTCGGGCCATCGGTTAAGAACACCAGTTTCGTGGGCACCTGTTTGGAGAGGCCCAACGTGTTGGCCGCATAGGCTCCTGCGGGCTGAAGGCGTGTGCGGACGCGGCCTGCGATCGCCCTCACCACGGTCTCTGCGGAGGGTAAGATCGGTCCCTGCACCGGGTGTACTTTCGGGAAGTCGTACAAGCCGCGGTCGAGGCGACGAATCGTCCCCTTCCCGGCCATCCGATGGAGGGCTTGATCGACCGCCATACGGCTACCAATCCACAGGAACTCCGCCGCAACGAACACGGAACCGCGGCCACGACCGCGAATGATCGCAAATAACCTCGAGTCAACGGAATCCGGCGATGGTCTTCTGCCTCTCATGTCGAGAATACTAGCCAGTTTTCTTACAGAATCAACGGTAATCTTGCGCGATTCTCGTTATCGACAGCCAACCCAAAGCCCACGGACGACCGTCCGCGGGGAGTTCGACCGAAAGGAAACGTGTCGATTCGCGCCGCACGAGGCTTGACATGACAGTCGATACCGGATGAAATCAACACGTATTGCCAAATAACGATTTTGTCGCGATGTTCAGAGGTGCCGGTTGATGTGCTGTAGGTACTGCTGGAGCGGCGAAGGCTGCGGCCTGCTAGAATCAAAGTGGAGGTGCGAAATGATTCAAACAGTCGAAGCGGTCGTCGATGCCACCGGTTGCGTGAGGTTGCTTGGCGAAGTTCATGTCTCCAGCCCCCGGCGGGCGTTGGTGACGGTGTTGGAAGAGCCGGCCGCTATGCCGGGCGAGGCCGCGCTGCTCGCGGAAGCGGCGCTGGCGGTGGACTGGTCTCGGCCGGAGGAGGACGCGGCGTGGTCGCACCTACAACCGGGGAAGTAGTCCTCGTTCCTTTCCCGTTCTCGGACTTGTCGCAATCCAAAGTGCGGCCGGCCGTGTGCCTGGCTGATGCCGGTCGAGGCGACTGGGTGCTGTGTCAGATCACGAGTCGCCCGTATGGCGACCCGGCGGCGGTGCCGCTGGACGCTCCGGACTTCGCATCGGGGGACTACTGGTGGCCAGCTTCGCCCGCCCCGGCAAGCTGTTTACAGCCCATGCTGGGTTGATGGTGCGCTCGGTCGGAGTTCTCGCCGCGCCCGCATTCGCGCGGCTGTTGTCTGCCGTCATAGCGGTGCTCCAACCGCCAGCAAGCCCCTAACGCTGCCCCAAGGACTTCATCAGCGCACACACTCCAAATTGAGATTCGTTTCGCCGCGCCGCGTAGGCTTTGCGAAGCGCGGGGCGTGAACTCACGTGAAATTTGCGTGTGGTCCGATACATCGAGCCCGCGCTTCGCTTGGAAGACTACGCGGCGCGGCGAAACGGGGACGGAATGGGCATCGCGCGTATCACAAATTCCTCCCGGCGAGCCAGCCGGTGCTCCATGCGGACTGAAAGTTGTAGCCGCCGATCCAGCCGTCGAGGTCGAGGACTTCGCCTGCGAAATATAGCCCCGGTTGTCGCTTACTCTGCATCGTACGCGAATCGACATCGATCAGGTTTACGCCGCCCGATGTCACTTCGGCTTTCTCGAAACCGAGCGTGCCACGGAGCGGCAGTGACAGCCGTTTGGTAATCGCAACGAGCTTCAAGCGATCCGGCTTACTCAGCGATGCGGCCTTGCGATCGAGTGGGAAACCGACGAGCGACAGCAGTTGATCGCAGACGCGGCGCGGTAGCTTTTCGGACATCACCACCGCGAGTTGTTTCTTCCCCGATGCGGCCGTTTCCACCCGCAGAAATTCGTCGAACTGCTCCTCCGATTCGAGCGGCATCAGGTCGACTTGCAGATTCAATTTCGACGGCGTCGCGTGACCGCTCACACTCCGGCTGACATCGAGCGGGGCCGGGCCGGTGAGTCCGAAGTGCGCGAACAACATCGAGCCGCGCCGGGCTGACAATGTCTTGTCACCGTCGAATACTTTCAGGCCGACGTCGGGCAGCGTGATGCCGCGAAGTTCGCCGATCCACTCGGCTTGCACCGTCAGCGGTACGAGTGCGGGCTTTGTGGAAACGATCTCGTGGCCGAACTGCGAGGCGAAGCCGTAGCCATCGCCGGTGGTGCCGCAACCGGGGTACGATTTGCCGCCCGTGGTAATGAGCACGTGCTCGGCGGTCAGCGTACGGAGCGGCGTAGTGACCGCGAATCCGCCATCGGGAAGTTTCTGGAGTTTCGTCGCCGGTTCGCCGATGGCGAGCGTGGCCCCGCTGCGTTCGAGCCTACGCAACAAGGCGTTCAGCACATCGAGCGCACGATCCGACACGGGGAAAATCTTGCCGGTGTCTTCGACCTTCGTCATCACGCCTTCGCCTTCGAAGAAGGCGATGGTATCGCGAACGCCGAACGCGGCGAGCGCCGAGTGCAGGAACTTTCCGTTGGGGCCGAACGCCTCAATGATGCCGCGATTTTCGCAATCGTGCGTGATGTTGCACCGCGTGCCACCGGACATGAGAATCTTGACGCCGGGCTTCTTGCCCTTCTCCAATAGCAACACGTGCCGCCCGCGCTCGGCCGCATGGATCGCCGCCATCAGCCCCGCCGCCCCCGCCCCAAGTACGATCGCATCGAAATCAAACCCCGTCATGGGCACTCCGTACATGCAACGCGACCTGATCCGCACACGGTATCCAAGATACGATAATGTCAAAACTCAGTTGCGTCCGACCAAATGAAATCAGACTCGGAGAGAGGCTCTCGCTCATCGAGTATGCGGACGAACCTCCGTAGTGCGTCCTCCAGAGCTTCTTCCACCGTCATACCCAATCCTGCCTCGCCATCTCGACACCCATTTGTGTCGTGGGCATCGACATTCAGAACCGCCAGAAACGAGCCGTTTGCACGCTCGATGACTTTGACCTTGAAGCTGGGAAAGGGAAGCCGCTCCAATGGCGGGCCGATTTGAAAGACGGCAACCACTCGCTCAATAGGGCCAAGCCCTTCCACTCTCAGTTCACGCCAGTTCAGCATGGCTTGATTCTCCAGTTTGCCGAGAGTTAACGTGAAATCACCTCGTACCTCCGGACATGAGAATCTTTACGCCGGGCTTGCGGCCCTTCTCCAAAAGCAACACCCGCCGCCCGCGCTCGGCCGCATGGATCGCCGCCATCAGCCCCGCCGCCCCCGCCCCGAGTACGATCGCGTCGAAGTCGAATGTCATGGTGTTCCGTGCGTGGAAATCGTCGAAAGTTAAAGCATCGACGGACTCGGGTCGTCGAACTCTACATTTAATAGATACTGTCGGAACGTCTTGGGTGTCTGTTGCAACTCCGTTGGTGCGAATGTCAACAGCGTCATGATGTCGGCTTGCGTTCGTTCGGGGAGTTGCTCCAGAACGGGTTCGACCATCGCATCGCGTTTTTCGATCGGTAACCCATCGAATCGCGGATCGATCACGCGAACCCGGATCGAAGCGGAGTTGTAACGATATGCATCGACCTGGCCGAATCCTGCGCGCTTTAACACATCCACAACGAGGCGCGTCTCATCGGTCTGCTTGGCTTCCCATATGCGAGTCATTGTCGGTGTCATGTCAGTTGGCCCTCAACCCATTCGTGAATGGCTTTCGCCGTTTTCAGGAAAGCGATGGTCTCGCCAGTATCCCGCCGGCCCGTTTCGTACCGCAAATCTGTGGACCACTCGAACCGCCGCATACGCTTGGCGAGTGCGAGCGGAAGCGACACGCCAACATCACGCAACTCGCCGAGTAGTACATCTGGCCGATGCATGATTGCCCCAGACGAAATCTTCTTGAGTTTGTCGGCTCGACCCGCGTCAGTCGTCGATTCGAGGATCAGTGCTTTGAGCGAACATTCCACAGTATATCCGCCCAGATACTGCGCATCGAGAGTGAGCTTTTCGCGCAGCAAGACTTCAGCGGTTGTGAGTCGCTGGCGAGCGGCATTGTGAAAGTCCCTGCTCGATGTCGGCTGCATTTGCCAACCTATTGAGAAACAAAATCGAACGTACGAGTATTGTATTACACGCGAGCAAATCGAGAGAATCAGGGGAGCATGTGCTAGCTGTGGTACCTACGGCAGCACATCCCCGACTACAATCTCCCGAAGGCCATTCCGAAACATCTCCCTTCGAGGTCGCCATCATGCGCCGTTCGTTTTTGCTCGTGCTCGTTGCCGTTGCATTCGGCGTTGCCGACGTCTCGGCGCAGACGCGAGAAGAGAAAGTTCGCGACGACAAGAAGAAGATCGAAGCCGCGGGCAAGTGGATTTACAACGACGTGCCGAAGGCGTTCGCGGAGGCGAAGCGGACGGGCAAGCCGATCGTTGCGGTGTTGCGCTGCCTGCCGTGTGAGGAATGCGTCAAGCTCGACGATGAACTCATCGACGCGGACGTTCGCATCCAACCGCTGCTGGAAAAGTTCATCACGCTGCGCATCGTCTCGACGAACGGCCTCGACCTGTCGCTATTTCAGTTCGATACCGATCAATCGTTTGCCGTGTTCTTTTTTCGCGACGAAGACACGATCTACGGTCGCTTCGGCACGCGCTCGCACCGCAAAAACTGGATCGGCGACGTCTCGGTCGATGGCTTGGCGAAGGCGATGGAAGCCGCACTCGCGTTGCATCGCGACTATCCGAAGATCGCGGATTCGCTATTGGCCAAGCGCGGCCCCGCCCCGGAGTTCGCCCGGCCGGAACTCTTTCCGACCTTAAAAACCAAGTACAAATCGACGCTCGATTACGAAGGCAAAGTCGTGCAGAGTTGCATCCACTGCCACCAGATCGGCGACGCGATGCGAGAGCAGGCTTTCGGCAAAAAGGAAGTGATGTCCGATATGCTGCTCTTCCCGTACCCGCACCCGAAGTCGCTCGGCCTCGTTCTCGACCCGAAGGAGAAAGCCACGGTATCGACCGTGGAGAAAGCGAGCGATGCGGAAAAAGCGGGCTTCCGAGCCGGCGATGCGATCCAAACGCTGGCCGGTCAGCCGTTGCTTTCCCTCGCCGATGTGCAATGGGTGTTGCACCATACTCCCGCCGAGGGCGCGACGCTGAAAGCGGAGATCGTACGTGCGGGCAAACCGATGGTGCTCAATTTGAAGCTCGAAAACGGCTGGCGACAGCGGGACGATATTTCGTGGCGGTCGAGTACGTGGGGGCTGCGTCGCAAGGCGCTCGGCGGGTTTTTCCCCGTGGAGTTAGAGATTGAACAGCGCGAGAAACAGAAACTCCCACCGGAGAAAATGGGGCTTCGGATTCAGCACGTCGGGCAGTTCGCCCCGCACGATGTCGCGCACAAAGCGGGCGTGAAGAAGGACGACATCCTCATCGGTTTCGATGGCCGCAACGACTTCACTCGCGAAACCGATTTGATCGCGTACGCCTTGCGGCACAAGAAACCCGGCGACATCGTGAAACTGGAACTCGTGCGAAACGGCACACCACAAACGATCTCGCTGAAGTTGCCGTGAGAAATGAATACTTCACCGAACGCATCAGGAGGCTCCGCGACGGAGCGGCTGGCGTGCGAAGTTTTCTTTATTTCACGCGAGCCGCGTGAGCAACAGTAGCGTACGCGGCCCGCGTGCGAAATTACTGGCGTCGCGAATCCCGTCAGTCGGCCTTCACGAATGCGGCGGCTTTGGCTTCGCACTGTTCGACGGTCATTTCGCCTTCTTGCACCCAGACGCGATACTTCAGTTTCAGTGGCGTGGCGGGTGTCAGGTCGAACTCGAAGTAGTCGCCGAAGCGGCCGTAATCGCGCTCGCTGCCGCGAGTTTCTTTCGGGTTGCTCGGGTGATTGATGCGGAGCGACGTGTAGCGCTTGCCGCCGGTCACGAAGCTCATCGCGTTCCACGGCAGGCCGATCGTCCTGGCGTCTTTTTCTTTGTTCTTCGGTTCCCCCCAGTTGCGGGTTTCGCCGGGCTTGCCCTTGCCGTCGGGTCGCAGATAGTACGTCTGCTTCGCGGTCGTTTTCGAGACTTCTTGCGTCGCGCGGAAGTGGAACCCAGCATGTTGCGGATCGCCATCCAGTCGCACTTTCGGCAACTTCGTACGAAGCACCGTCGACCAATCGATCTCGGTGCCGTCGCCGATCGAGCGGACCGTCACTTCGCGTTCTTCGTCTGCAAATGTTTCGCCGTCGGTGCCATGCCAACTAATCGCTGCGGTGTGACTCGCTTGTTTGTCGTCGGCTTTCGTGGCGGTCATCTTGTCGAAGCTGCTGTAAACGTTGTTCGTCCCGTGCCAGATGTCGGCGGTTTTCTTTTCTCCGTAAGAGATCTTGTTGAAGCCGAAGAACAGCCCGCGATGGTGCGGGAACTGGAAATCCTTCACGTCCGGGTGTGCCCCGCTACTCAGGAGCGTCTCGCCGGTTTTCGGGTCGAACACCTGATGGAATGGCTTGAACGAGAGGTAATGCGATTCCTTCGTCGCGCCGTCGCGCGGCTTGTTGACGAACCGCAACACCTTGCGGTCGCCGAGCATCACGTCGACGTATTCGCCTTTCGTTTCAGCGAAATGGAAGGTGCCCTTCGGCGATTCTGCCGAGGCCACGCCGACGAGTACGGCAAACGCGAACGCAGAGAGTGCTTTCATGATTCTCACTTAGTGAAGACGAATTTCTTCGGGTTGCCAGTGCCCAGCGCACCGCCCGCCGGACGCCAGAGTACCATGCGTTCGATCTCTTTGGCTAATTCAAAATCCTTGTCGGTGATGCCGCCCTTGTCGTGCGTCTTGAGTTTCACCCAGATTTTACCCCACGTGATGCTCAGATCCGCATGGTGCCACGCCGCCTCGCAGAGGTAGCCAATCGCGTTCACCGCCATCAGCGTCTGCGGCCAGCCATCCGTGTTAAACTTGCGGCGAATCCAGCCATCTTCGAGGTACCAATCGGTAAGCCCGTGCTCGATGAGTTTCGCGGCAATTTCGGTTTCGGTGTAGGGCATGTGGTAGCTTTCAGTTGTCAGCGGTCAGCCATGCAAAGACGTGGTGACTCCGGTGTCATGCATGATAACACTACATATACCTCTATTGGCGGATTGGCTGACTCCTGATCGCTGATAACTGAAAGCTGAAAGCGAACGAGTACTGTTCTGATGCAACAACCGCAGGGCCGCTTTGCCGCGATCGACTTTGAAACCGCCGACTATGGCCGCGATAGTGCGTGTTCCTTGGCGATCGTCGTCGTCGATGGAACGACTGTTGTGGACAGGGGTTACTTCCTCATTCGCCCGCCGCGTCGGCAGATCCACTTCACCTACATTCACGGCATTACCTGGGCCGATGTGGCCATGTCGCCGAGCTTCGGCGAGATGTGGCCCGCCGCATCGCAATTGCTTTCCAACGTGGAGTTTATCGCCGCACACAACGCGAGCTTCGACCGCTCGGTGTTGTACACGTGCTGTGCAAAAGCCGGGCTGCCGCTGACGCAGTTGCCCTTCTATTGCACGGTCAAAATTGCCCGGAAAGCCTGGAGTTTAAGGCCCGCGAACCTGCCTGCCGTTTGCCGCCACCTCGGATTGCCTTTGAAACACCACGATGCATCGTCGGATGCCCTGGCCTGTGCCGGGATTGTGATCGCCGCCCGCGAACAAGGCCACGCCTTGTTCGGTCGAATGGGTGCGTATCGCGGGGCCGGTTGCGGTTAACCGTTCATCGTGGCGAGTCGGTCGAGGAGCGGGTCGATGTCGCTGCGGGTGACGCAACCCATGACGGCGAGTTGGACGAAATTGCGCTCGGCGAGGTAGCCACTTTGCCCCGCGACCAAGTATCCCCAAGCGCGACACATGGCCACGAACGCGGCTGTGGACATCCCTTCCGGCGGTGCGAACGTGACGATCGAGGGGTTCGCAATCGCAGCGGGTGCCATCGGCTCGAAACCGGCATCGGTGAGGCGTCCGCGCATATATTTGCCGAGTTCGGCGATATGCCGCAGGCGAGCAGCCGACGATTCGGGCGAAGCGAAGACATCGAGTGCGGCGTCGAGTGCGCGGATGAGCGGCGACGGCACCGTGAACCGCGGGCCGGTCGTCGTCAGTGCTGCGGATATATCGAAGTACGTCGGGATATTTCCCGCGTCGAGGTGCGCGAGATCGTTCGGGTTCGCAAAAACGAATGCGATTCCCGCATAGCTGCCGATGGCTTTCCCGGATGCGCCGGTGCCGAGATACACGCCACTCAGATCGACGGGAACTGTCGCCATACTGCTGACGCAATCGACGATCACCCGTTGGCCGTACTTCTTCGCAAGTGCAACGAGGCCTTGGAGATCGTTCAAAACGCCCGTGCTGGTTTCGTGGTGCGTACCCCAAATCCAGCCACCCGACGGCATCGTTTTCAGCGTCGCTTCGACTTCGTCCAAATGCCAAGCGTGGCCCCAGTCCCACGTGAGTACTCGCGGACGTAACCCCCAGCGATTGGCCTGTTTCAGTAAACGCCCGCCGAACTCACCCGAAACGAGCGATAGTCCGTTATCGGCGTGCGGATCGGCGCGCAATGTGGCCGCGACGGCATCGTTGGCGAGCGTTCCGCTACCGACGAGCATCGCAGCCGGTTTGCCGCCGACCATCGCGGAGAGTCGCCCGCGAACGCGCTCGAACAGCGGCAAGAATTCGTCTGCGCGGTGGTACATGATCGGTTCGTGGAACGCCGCCGTGACACGCGGTGCCAGTGCGACGGGGCCTGGCAGCAAGCAGATCGGCGCAACGGCTTCCGCTACGTCGACTTGCGCAACGCGCTCCCGCGTCGCAGACTTGCCATTGGTGCCTCGGTGTCCATTCAGTGTTGCAGTCAACGGTTCGTCCCCCTAACCAGGTCCGCCGGTTCGGTTTCCATACGATTCAAGCGTTTTCCCCACAAATCAATCAGTCGGCCCATCTTCGCTTCGAGTGTCGGTAGCGGTAGCCACATCGGCACGAACTGCGCTCGCCCACTGCCCACGGCCGGACCGAGCGGCAGGAAGCCCAAATGCAGGTATAACGCCTGCTGTTCGACCACACCCGAGATCACAAAGTGAGTGTAGCCATGGAGTTTGGCATCTTGGTACAACGTCCAGACTAACCCCGCCATTGCGGGCGAATTCCGCTCGTCTGGCTCGACGGCCAATAGGCGAATCTCAACGGGCCGTACGCCCGATTGATTGAGGATCGATGCGTCGGGCAATCGGTCCGCAATTGAAAACGGCGGGGTATCGTGAGCAGATAACATGCCGACCATTCGGCCTTGTTTCTCTGCGATGAGATAACGGTTCTTTTGGTGAAACTTGTCGATTAAAAGGCCATTTCCGCTGTCGTGATGTTGAGGAATCTCCCGAACGAACGTTCGATAGTTCAACTCGTGAACCGCCGCAAAATCCTCTTCGGATTCGGCGTATCGGAATTCGTAATTTCCGAGACGGAGCATCTCGAATTCCTCAATGGGTGACACGGTCGGTTCATGGGTTGGGCGTCCTACCCCCTGTCGCTTCAAAGCAGGCTGACCAGATAATATAGGTAAAACTTACAAGCCTTGCGGTGTCTTGACAAGAACGGTTGGGTTGAAGGTACTGATTGCCGCGCGGGAAAGTTGCGGTTGTGTCGAATTTTGCGCGGTTAATAGCCTCAAATGTAATGGCGGGTCGATTTTCGCTTCAGTTCGGCGTTCTCATTCTACGCAAACTCTGCCGTTGTAACAAATACACTGGCGATGCCGGTGCTTTCACTCCATATCCAGGGGTGGCTTGCCCCTCGCGAGGAATCCCTCGGCGACGAAAATGGCCGACTCCCCGACCACCAAGTTGTACACCATCGCCTCTCGCTCCGTCGCCACGATGGCTTCGATTCGGGCCGGGCATCGCTTTCCTTCCGACCAACGCCAGATTCGATCCCCCGCGATCAATTCGCCGGCGGGGCGAAACCCACCACCCTGTAGGCAGAATGGCTGCGTCACAGTAGTCAGAACGTTACCGAAGTCGGTTCGGATCTCGATCAAGCGGTTCGTGGTCTGATATGTCGAGTTCACCGTTCCATTCGTCGACACACCATCGCGGTCGACCAGGGTGACGACATCACCACCGACGATCGTCTCGATCCGCTTCGGCCCGCCCGGCGTCGCGATGGCCGTGCCAGCGGGAAAACAGCCCGGATGGCAGGGAGGAAATCGATTCTCACCCTTATCCTGATTGGATTGAACTTTGACGGGCGCACTCGTGTTCGACGAGCAGGCCGAGGCCGCGAGCACCAGTGCAATAACGAGAGGAAATCGCTGACGCATCGGTATACCCTCCAACGTTGAGGAACCTGTGTGGCCGTTCTCAATACGCACAACAATTTATGCGTAAACGCGAACGCGACAATATGGCATTTCCAACGTTCCCGAACGCGGAGAGGCTTTGCGAGGACGTCGAACCGTGGGTCGCGCTGTATAACGCTTTCAGCGTAAAGGGCTACTTCCCCCAGCTAGGTTTGCTCATGCCGATCGACACGATTATCGATTTCCCTTGTCGCGTCAAAAAAGACCTCGGCCACGGCGACATGCGTGCGGGTACGAAGGTACTCGCGGAATTGGTGCGGGCACGCGAACGATGCGAAGCGGCTCGTGCCAGTGCGCCGAAAACGCGACTCACCGACGACTCGCCGATTCGCGTCGTTCGCACACTACCGACTGGTGTGCAAGTCGAACGCACGGCAACCATCGGCGAAATCGAAGCCGAGAACGCGGTGCTGAACGCGCATGTCCCGGTTTGCACGAACTGCCCCGTGAACGCGCTGCGTCGGCCGTTCGGCTGCATCGCGGCGGTGGCGTACCCGATCACGAAGCCCGCCGAACGCTGGCTGATCGACCGCGTCGAACCGCCCGACGCCATCGGCGGCGCACTCTGCTTGCAAAACATCGCCGATGCCGCGATCGACGGCGAACGCACGCGCGAATATCGCACCAGCGGACTGTTCCAGGCGTTCCCCGGCCTCGACCGCGACTTGCCGAGTAACCGCTTCGACAAATCGGAAATCACCGGCGACGAGCTATTTCAACCGCTGCTGCTTGCAAACGACAAAATCGTGCCGTGGCAGGCGTTGCACGTGCTGTTATGGTTCGGCGCAGTGAAGCTCGACGATGCGATTCCCAAGACCGCCGAAGACGCGACGAAGTTGACGCGCCTCGAACCCGCCGACCGCGCCAAACGAGCGAAATTGTACCTCGGCACCCCCGAAGCCGACGCGGGCATCGATCAGTTACGCAACCTCCTCAAAACGTTATTCGTAGCCTGGGTCCGCGACGTGGAAATCCTCATCGACACGTGAGAAGCGGCGCCAGCCGCCCAGGACGAATTGCCCCTTTTACCCCAACGTCCACGGTTTGCGGTACGGCTTCAGGAGCATTTTCGCTGCGGCTTCGTCGCCCGCGATTTGCTCGGTGACGGGATCCCAGACGATGGGCCGACCGGTGCGGACGGCGATGTTGCCGAGGTGGCAAACGGTGGCCGAACGGTGGCCGATTTCCACGTCGGCAACGGGAAGTTTGCGGCTCTTGATGCACTCCAGCCAGTTCGCGTGGTGGTTGTTGCTGACGGCCAGTTTCACGTCGCCGGACGGCAGTTTCGCGGGGTCGACCTTCTCGCCGCCGATCTTCACTTCCAGCTTGCCGCGCGTCACGTAAATGACGCCCTTTTCGCCTTCAAATGTCGTCCCGCCCGGGTGGCCGCCGTTACCCAGCGTACACGACATTGGGATGCCGTTCGCGTAGGTGTACACGATCTTCGCGGTCTCGGGCGTCTCGAACCATTTGTCCTTGTGAAAGGTCGCAGTACCTTCGATTTTCGTCGGCCCGCTGTCGTCCATTCCGAGGCCCCATTGGGCAATGTCGAGGTGGTGTGCGCCGAAGTTCGTCTGCTGGCCGCCCGAGTAATCCCAGAAGAAGCGGAACAGGTAATGGACCTGCTTTTCGTTGTATTTTCGTTCGGGTGCAGGCCCGAGCCAGACGTTGAAATCGAGCACGTCGGGCGCTGCGGAATCGGGCACGGCGGGGGCTTTGAAGTTCGGCCCCGGCAGCCCGACGAGCACTTTCGTCACCTTGCCAATCGCGCCGTTTCGCACGAGTTCGCAGGCGGTGCGGAACTCCTTGCCGCTACGCTGTTGGCTGCCCGTTTGCACGATTCGCTGGTGTTTGCGTGCGGCAAGCACCATCTTGCGGCCTTCGCCGATCATTAGCGAAAGTGGCTTCTCGCAATACACATCTTTCCCGGCTTGGCAGGCGTGGATCGTACACAAAGCGTGCCAGTGATCGGGCGTGGTCACCACCACCGCGTCGATGTCTTTCCGGTCGAGCAGCTTGCGGTAATCGCTGACGGCCACGGGTGTGCGGTTGCCCTTCTTTTCCACGATTGCGGCGGCTTCGGCGAGGTGGCTCGAATCGACATCGCACACGGCCACGACGTTCTTCACGAGCGCATTGAGGTTAGCCTTCCCCTGAAGTCCGACGCCGATGCTGGCCACGCGGATCGCCTCGCTCGGTGGCACATCGGCTGCAAATGCGGCACGATACGTCGCCGCAGGTAGCGACAAAATCGCCCCAGCGGCCACGCCGTTTTGCAGGAACCGGCGACGTGAGAATGAGGCCATCGCATGATCTCCGTGAACGAAAGTCGGTGAGACTGAGAGTATACACGATCCGCACGGCTGCAACTTCGACGTAAGTCACAATTGCGGAGGTTCCAAAACCGGATTTCGGGTGTTTTTTAGTCCCAAAACGCCACTTTTTGATCGCAAATCGCCGATCGGTTTCGAGGGGTTTTGCGGTATCCTGTCATCGCATCGTGATTTATGTCGAGGCTCTCGATTACACATCAGCCGAAACGACTGGTCGAAAATCGACCGAATGCGACCGAAAATCGACCGAACGCGCCTTATTCTATGTCATTTCGCGACACTTTTGCGTCATTTGGAGACACTTTTGCGTCACTCTGCGCACGACACGAATTTTGACTTGCGTCGGATCGTCTTGGATTTTTTGACTTTGCGAATTCGTGTGAGTGAAGTCAAAACGCGACAATCGAAAACGATAATCGGTCGAGCCTCGTCTATAATTTGACTCACGTGATAGTATGTGGGTGCCCATTCTGCCTGACTTGCCACACCTTCGAGATTCCCGATGCGTAATCGACTCTCACAAACGCGGCTCCGGAAACGCGCACCGCTGCTCGGAATCGAGGGCCTCGAAGATCGCGTCGTCCCCGCCGCGATCCTGAACATTCAGAACGCGCCGACGGGTATCTTCCCGCAGTTCGACCTCGTCGATCCAAATCCGAATGTCGGCGGCGCGTTCGGCGCGTCGACGGCGTACGCGTCGGCGGTGTATCTGCCATCGGGGAACATCGTCGTTACCGATCCGAGCGACGATGCGGGCGGTGTCAATGCCGGTGCGGTGTATTTGTTCAATGGCACGACGGGTGCGCTCATCAGCACGCTGACCGGTTCGCACGCCAACGACTTCGTGGGTTTTAATGGCGTGAAGGCGCTGACCAACGGCAACTACGTCATCGGCAGTCCCTACTGGGATAACGGCGCGGCTAGCAATGCCGGGGCGGTCACCTGGGGGAATGGCACGACGGGCATCAGTGGGGCCGTATCCGCAACCAACAGCCTCGTCGGATCGAAGGCCAACGACGAAGTGGGCAATAGTGGTGTGACGGTGACGGCGCTGACCAATGGCAACTACGTCGTCGGCAGTCCCTACTGGGATAACGGCGCGGTCGTCGATGCGGGGGCGGCGACCTGGGGCGATGGGACCAAGGGCATCAGCGGAGCCGTCACCGTCACCAACAGCCTCGTCGGATCGAAGGTCAACGACATCGTGGGCAAATCCGGCGTGACGGCGCTGACCAACGGCAACTACATCGTTAATAGTCAAATCTGGGACAACGGCGTGGTCGTGGATGCGGGTGCCGTCACCTGGGGCGATGGCACCAAAGGCATCAGTGGGGCCGTCGCCATCACCAACAGCCTCGTCGGTTTGAAGGTCTTCGACGTCGTGGGCAGTGGCGGCGTGAGGGCGCTGACCAACGGCAATTACGTCGTCAGTAGTTCCGAATGGGGCAATGGCGTGGCTTTTAGTGCGGGTGCCGTCACCTGGGGCGATGGCACTAAGGGAATCAGTGGGGCCGTCACGAACACTAACAGCCTCGTCGGATCGCAGGCCTTCGACAAAGTCGGCCGTGGCGGCGTGACAGCGCTGACCAACGGTAACTACGTCGTCCGCAGTCCCGAATGGGGCAATACTGCGGTCGTCGATGCCGGAGCGGTTACCTGGGGCGATGGCACCAAGGGCATCAGTGGGGCCGTCACCGCCATCAACAGCCTCGTCGGATCGCAGACCAACGACTTCGTGGGCTTATTCGGCGTGACGGCGCTGACCAACGGTAACTACGTCGTCCGCAGTCCCAACTGGGACAACAGCGTGGTCGGGAATGCCGGAGCCGCGACCTGGGGGGATGGCACCAAGGGCATCGTTGGGCCCGTCACCGCCATCAACAGCCTCGTCGGATCGCAGACCGACGACAACGTCGGTCGTAACGGCGTGACAGCGCTGACCAACGGCAATTACGTCGTTAGCAGTCCCGATTGGGACAACGGCGCGGTCGTCGATGCCGGGGCGGCGACCTGGGGGGACGGGACCAAGGGCGTCAGCGGGGCGATCACCTCCACGAGCAGCCTCGTCGGGTCGCAGGCCAGCGACTTCGTGGGCCGTGACGTGACGGCTCTGACGAACGGCCACTACGTCGTCCGCAGTGCCAACTGGGACAACGGCGCGGTCGTCGATGCGGGAGCGGCGACCTGGGGGGACGGGACCAAAGGCGCCAGCGGGGCCGTCACCGTCACGAACAGCCTCGTTGGATCGCAGACCAACGACGCCGTGGGCAGTGACGGCGTGACGGCATTGACCAACGGCAACTACGTCGTCCGCAGTGCCAGGTGGGACAACGGTGGGGTCAATAGAGCCGGGGCGGCGACCTGGGGCGATGGCACCAAAGGTATCAGCGGGACCGTCACCGTCACGAACAGCCTCGTCGGATTGAATACCATCGACCTAGTGGGCAGTGGCGGTGTGACGGCGCTGACGAATGGCAACTACGTCGTCAGCAGTGCCAGCTGGGACAACGGCGCGATTGTCGATGCCGGAGCCGCGACCTGGGGGAACGGCACGACGGGGCGGACACTCGACGGGCTCAACACCATTACGCCGCAAAACAGCCTCATCGGCATTGCGACCAATGCATTCTTAAAGTCCGTCACCGTCAGCACCGACGGTAAGGTGTTCGCCGCCGCCAATACGGGCCGAGTCGTCCTCGGCTTCCCCGATGCTAACCTGCTTAGCTTCAATCGCGGCGGGTCGCGGACGCTGAACGTGACGCCCGATCTGTTCACGCTCAGTTTGAACGCCGGCCAAGCGGTCGTTTCCCAAGCGACGGCAGCGATCGCGGTCACCTCGCCAATCGTAGTCAACAACCCGACCGGCAACGGCGGCGCGCTGACGTTGGAATCGCAAGGTGCGCTCCTTCTCAACGCCAGTATCACCACCGACAACGGCAACCTGACGCTGATCGGTGCGATCACCCCCGCCGTTGGGGCCACGGTTACCACAGGCACGGGGACGCTGACCCTGCCGTCGGGAAACTTGATTCTGAACCAGACGTTCGACGTCAGCGGCGGCGTCGACCTCGCAGGTGCCGCGCTTTTGCCTGGCGCATCGCTGCCGCTCCCGACGACGCCGGGGCAGAGTTATACGCTGATCGATAAGCCGATTGCTGGGGCAGTCATCGGTACGTTCGCGGGCTTACCGGAAGGCGCAGCACTCACGTTCAACGGGCTACAATACGCGATCAGTTACACCGGCGGCGACGGCAACGATGTCGTGCTGATCCGCACCACACCACCGACGATTAGCGATGTCGGCAATCAAAGTGGTCTCACGAATGCAACCGTCGGCCCCGTGGCGTTCACCGTGAACGATGCTGAGACGCCGCTGGCCAACCTCGTCGTGTCGGCGACTTCGTCGAATCTCGCACTGATTGCGAGCGATTCGATCGTCATCGGTGGCAGTGCGGGAAGCCGCACCGTGACGATCACGCCAATCAATGGGCAGTCGGGCGTTTCCACAATTACGCTGACCGTCACCGACGCGAGCGGGCTGACTGCGACCGATACGTTCACCGTGACGATTACTGCCCAACCTGTCGTCCTCGTCGGGTTCCCACAGTTTGGAGTCGGTGCCGATGTGGGTGGCGGCACGGCGACGCTGTTCAACCCGGACAAATCCGTGCGATTCACCGTCACGCCATTCACGGGTTTCACCGGTGGCGTTCGCACGGCCACCGCAGACTTCAACAACGATGGCGTAGCGGATCTCATCGTGGGAACCGGGCCGGGGATCGCGACGCGCGTCGTGGTACTCGACGGCAAAACGCAAGCCATGCTGTTCGATGTCGCGCCATTTGAGGCTTCATTTCAAGGCGGCGTTTACGTCTCGGCCGGCGATGTTACTGGCGATGGCATCCCCGACCTCGCCATCACGCCCGATGAGGGCGGCGGGCCGCGCGCGGACGTTTACAGCGGCGCGCTCGGCTTCCCGAAGATCGCGAGTTTCTTCGGTATCGACGACGTGAATTTCCGTGGCGGGGCGCGTTCCGCAATCGCCGACATGACCGGCGATGGCGTCGCAGACTTGATTGTGGTGGCCGGCTTCGGTGGCGGGCCGCGTGTGGCGGCATTCGATGGCAAATCGCTGAGCACCGGCACGCCGGTGAAGATCTTCGGCGACTTCTTCGCCTTCGAGCAAGCCTTACGCAACGGCATCTTCGTCACCGCCGGCGACATTAACGGCGACGGCTTCGCCGACCTGATCGCAGGCGGCGGACCCGGTGGCGGACCGCGCGTGTTGGCACTCGATGGCAAGAGCTTGCTGACGAACCAGTATGTCAACCTCGCAAACTTCTTCGGCGGCGACGTCAACAGTCGCGGTGGCATTCGCGTCGCAGTGAAGAACCTCGACGGCGACACGAAAGCCGACCTCGTGGTCGGCTCCGGCAGTGGGGCCGGTAGCCGCGTGACGGGCTATCTCGGCAAGAACATCGCCGCAGACGGCACGCCGACAACGCAGTTCGACTTCGATTCGATCGGCGGATTCACGGGCGGCGTGTTCGTGGGATAGCAGTAGTGGTTAGTGGCGAGTGGTTAGTTGTGAGTCAGAAGTGACGAGTAGCGAGTAAGAATTCTTACTCGCTTTCTGATTCACACGACAAGTTCGTACTCGGCCCGGTGGATCGCGGGAAAAACCGTCGGTACGATTCCCGCGAGCGAGATTTTGCCGTAAGATGTTGGTAAGGAGGAAAGCTATGACTGAAATAATGCTAACCAAAGAACAGACGGAGATTCTGTCGACTTCGAGTGGTCCCGTCGTCATTCGGATTCCCACGGGTGAATCGGTCGGTTCTCTCGACCCACACGAGCAACTCATCATCGCCGAATGCAAACGACGTTTGGCGAGCACATCACTGCGTATTCCACATCATCGCGTGGAAGCCCACATGGCGGCTCTTCAAGTCGAGTGGGAGCGGACCGGAGGTTTCGATCAAGTGTACATGAACGGCTTCCTGCAAAAATTACGGGAAGCGGATGCGGCATGAAGTCCTATATCGTTCATCTAGTCGATTCTGCCGAAGATGATCTTGCGCGGATTTGGCTTCAGTCGCCTCATCCCGCATTAATCGCACGCCAGGATGCTGACATTCATAGACTTCTCGCCGCCACTCCTTTAAGCAGTGGCACATTAGTGATTGAAGATTTATATCGTATCGTTTCAGGATCGCTAGTTGCTTACTATTCAGTAATCCAGTCTACCAATACTGTTGAAATCTGCTCCTTTGCCCTCCTTCGCACTCAGTTATGATCTACCTCGATAATGCGGCAACCAGTTTCCCGAAGCCCGAGTCGGTGTACGTTGCGATGGACCGCTTCGCGCGGACGACGCTCGCCAACCCGGGGCGGGCGGGGCACAAGATGGCGCTCGCGTCCGAACATGCGCTGAGCGATGCCCGCCATCGGCTGAACCAGTTCGTGAACGGCAAAGGCCCGGAGCGATTCGTCTTCACGTTGAACTGCACCGATGCGCTCAACATGGCGATGAAGGGCACGCTCGATGCCGGCGATCACGTCGTTACGACCGACCTCGAGCATAACAGCGTGTCGCGGCCACTGATGACCATGGCCGATAGCGGGTTCATCACGCTCACGCAGGTGAAGTCGGACGAGGGTGGCACTGTCGATCCGAACGAGATCGCGAAGGCGATTCGGCCCAACACGAAGCTCGTCGCCGTCACGCACGCCAGCAATGTCCTCGGCACGATTCAGCCGATTGCCGAGATCGGTCGCATCTGCCGCGAGCGCGGCGTTCTCTTCCTCGTCGACGTCGCGCAAACGATCGGCGTCGTGCCGATCGACGTGCAAGCGATGAAGATCGATTTACTCGCGTTTCCGGGGCATAAGTGCCTGTTTGGCCCAACCGGTACGGGAGCGTTGTACGTTGCACCGGGCGTGCAAATCCGACCGTGGCGCGAGGGGGGTACCGGTGGCGATTCATCGACGCGGACGCAGCCGAAGGACTTCCCGTACTTCCTCGAAGGCGGCACGCCGAACGTGTTGGGTATCGTCGGGATGATCGCGGGCCTCGATTTCGTCGAGAAGGAAACGCCCGCGAAACTCCTCGCGCACGAAGTCGGATTGTGCGACCGGCTGTACGAACAACTGAAGGACGGCCCGTTCCAATTCGTCGGCCATCGCGACCCGACACGCCGCGTCGGCACGCTGAGTTTCTTCTGCGAATCGCTGCCCGCACCGGAGATCGGCGGCATCCTCGATCAGGCGTTCGACATCGCGATCCGCCCCGGCCTGCACTGTGCCCCGTACATCCACCGCGCCGTCGGCAGTTTCCCCGACGGCCTCGTCCGCGTCAGCCCCGGCCCGTTCAACACCGAGGCCGACATCGACGGACTCGCTATCGCACTCAAGGAAGTGGTGAGTGTTTAGTGGCGAGTGGCGAGAGAAGAATTATGCGGCTTGGCGAAGCGGTTCGTACATTGGAACTTGCAGGACACGTACAGATTTTGCCGAGGTGATTAACCCGACGGCGCAACCGAAGAAACTCGCGATGGCGCACCACATTGCCGACCCGTACCAAAGGCCGATCGTGTAGTTTCGACTGCCGATCAGGTCTTTGTTCGTTGCTAAGGCTCCGAGTAATAGTATGGTGCCAAATACCAAGATATATTTTGTGCGCCGTTCCTTATACATCTGCGCGAATAGCAGCCCTGGTAGTAATAGTGTGGCGAAGTGTGGCACGCTCGACATCGGCGACATTAAGAGCATCGCGGACACGACCATGCCGCACTCCCAGGCGATACGACGTTCGCTCCTTCGCCCACGGATGATGGCGGCGAGCGCGAGTGTACCGAGGCCGGCGAAACAGCCGATCAGCAAGCGTTTCAGTTCGCTCGGTAGCATCGACGCCGGTATCGCTCGCACTTCGATTTTGTGGTGAACGACGCTCCACGTCGTACTCGTCCAGCGGTTCATGGCACCGACGAGCGATTGATTGTAAACGATTTCGCTCGCCCAAATTCCCGGCGAGTAGTCCGGGCGTGCCATCGGGGCCAGGTAAAGTTCGTACCACTTGGAAACATACGTGCCCTCGGCGGGGCGATGGATCGCATCGGGCAGCAGATTCGCGCCGATGGCGATGAGGATAAGCCAGAGTGTCGCGAACGGCTTGCCTTTGATCAGCAAGTATGGTGCGAAAAGAAGTGGCGTGCATTTCATCGCCGCGCCGAGGCCGAACAGCGTGGCGGCGGCGAGCGATTTCCCGCGCGCGAAGTACGAACACCCGCCGAGAACGAGCGCCGCGACGATGACATCGGTTTGCTGATGCGCGTAGCAGTGGAAGGCGAAGATCGACCCCGCAACCGCACCGAGGATCGCGAACCCACCCGCGAGTTTCGTTGCCGAGCGAACCATCCAAAACAGACAGACGAGGTTCAATGCATAAAACGCGATGCGGTTCGCGGTCGTCGGCATTAGAGCAAACGGCACCGCCAGAAACGCCTGAAACGGCGGGTACGTGTAACCGTCCGCCTGCGCGTAAATGTCCCGCCCCGCCAGTAGGTGTTCCGCCGTGCGCACGAACACCGCGTCCCATTCCGAACGCTCGCGAGTCACGAACGGAACGCCCAACGCCACGATCGCAGCGATCGATAGTAAACCGAGAACGGCACGCGACCGAGTTTCCGCCGTCGGCACGGAACGGGTTCGATCGGTATACAACCGAAGTCGCGGAAGGAGTTTCATCCGAAACAACATCGGCCGATCCGGCTACATAACATCATTCAATCCGCACAATCGGAGTCGTCCCAATCGCGTTTAGTAGGTAGGCAAATTCGTTCCAATTGAGAGGATTGTGTGAATAACGGCGTTTCGTCGTTCGCGCGCGGATCGACTTTGTAGAATTAGTATTGGATGAATGTCCCGAGAGTTTATATGATAACGGGACTCCTCCTTTTTCGGGTCATACGATTTTGACCCCGTTCGTCGTCCTTTTCTTCTTCGCAGGTGCCCATTTATGAATCGTAGTCATGCGTCTCCGCGTCGTGGGTTCACGCTCATCGAACTCCTCGTCGTCATCGCCATCATCGCAATCCTGATCGGATTGCTGCTTCCCGCCGTGCAGAAAGTGCGCGAAGCTGCCGCACGATTGAAGTGCCAAAACAACCTGAAACAGCTGGGCCTCGCGGTCCATAATTACGAAGGCGCTTTCGGTGGGCTACCTCCTGCGGTGGTGAATGGTCCCGGTGCTGCGTCGTGGCCGCAACTGTCCGAATTCCGTCGGAACCCAACGTTGACTCCCGATGCCACATCGAACTACACCCGGCACAGCTTTCTTTCGATTATCCTGCCGTTCATCGAGCAAGGGAACGTGTTGAACGCCAACGGGACGCCGTACGATTATCGCCTCAACTGGAATGAAACGACGAATCGCAGTGCGACGGCGACGCGGATTCCCACCTTCGAATGCCCTTCCAGTCCCTCGGCAAAGCTGATTACTCCGAATCCAGTCGATGCCACGCATATTCCTGCAGTTTCGGACTACATGGCCGTCACCCGTTCCAACAGCAATCCTGCCGTGTGGACCGGTTTAGGAATGACCGATCCGGGCACCGATGGTTACAATGCCGTGCTGACGGCGAACAAGAAGACGTCGCTATTGGCGATCACGGATGGCCTCAGCAACACGATGATGATCGGCGAATCGTCTGCGCGTAACGAAGGTTGGTATTTGAAGTATCGCTACGCCGATCAAAGCTCTGCCAGTTGGGGGCTACGCGGCGCGTGGGGGCAAGAATCCAACAACCTGACTTGCTCCGGTACGAATCGGTTGGCCGTCGTTCCACCCGTTTTGGGATCGAACGTGCCGAGCAAAGTGACCACAGCGGCCCAAGCGACGGCGGGACCACTCACCATCAATGGCTGGAACCAGGGCGAACTGTATTCCTTCCACACGGGTGTCTGTAACGTCGTCTTAGGCGATGGTTCCGTGCGGACGCTTCGCGATAGCATGTCGATGTCCACGATGCTACGCCTCGCGGCGCGTTCCGACGGCAACCCCGTCAATGCCGACGATTGATACTCTCGCTCGATTCCCGTTCACCGCGAACCGTGCGACTCGTCGCACGGTTCGTTTTTTTCACGCCTCTGCTGGTTCCTTTCACCGCTGGCACCTAGAAATAACATTCTTCACGCACACTGAAAATGAGGATGACTCCGATGGCCGTTCGCGTTCAAAAAGAAGCTCCGCAATTCACGGCCACGGCGGTCGTCGACGAAGATTTCAAAACTGTCAGCCTTTCGGATTATCACGGCAAAAAGTACGTCGTGCTGTTCTTCTACCCGCTCGACTTCACGTTCGTCTGCCCGACGGAAATCATCGCGTTCAGCGACCGCATCGCCGATTTCCACAGCCGCAACTGCGAAATTCTCGGCGTCTCGGTCGATAGCCAGTTCAGCCACCTCGCGTGGATCAAAATGTCGCGCGCCGAGGGTGGCATCGGTCGGTTGAACTACCCGCTAGTTGCCGACCTCACGAAGCAAATCAGCAAAGATTACGACGTGCTCCTCGATGGCGGCGTGGCGTTGCGCGGGCTGTTCCTGATCGACAAGGCGGGCATCGTGCGGCACATCACCATCAACGATCTGCCGCTCGGTCGCAGCGTCGACGAAGCGATCCGCGTCCTCGATGCCTTGCAGTTCTTCGAGAAGAACGGCGAAGTCTGCCCCGCCGACTGGAAGCCCGGCCAAGCCACCATCAAGCCGACCGTGAAGGACTCGAAGGAGTACTTTCAGAAAGCCGGGAAGTAACGCGCAAACGATCGTCGAACGGCACTTACTTTCTTCTGTAGCTGGCCTCTATGAGGCCGGTGGGATGCAGCCTCTGCTCGATTGGTAGGCCTCCGGGGGTAACCGTTCACGCGGCATTCCGTTTTGTAGGTCGGGCCGGAGGCTTTGGGTGGGCACCGACAGTGCTATACTTTGAGCGGGGTGATTCGATACGTTTTGATAGCCCGCATCGCAAGTTTTGAAGTGGCGCTAAATTCCAGTTCAAGCACCGGCTTTGGAACACTTGCGTTTCCAAATGCCAGTCTTACGGCCTGTAGGGCCGGTTCTGTCAGCCCAGGTCGGAGCGAGCAAAGCGAGCGGAGGCCTGGGTAT
>JAYWCL010000141.1:0-19475 GCA_043780595.1 Limnoglobus sp. | reverse complement strand
TGGGTTCGAGCACCAACAGCATGCTTTAGAGGCCGTCTTTTCGTAAAGAGCAAGTCAAAACGCCAGAAACCAGACGCCGGAAACGCGGTTACACCCTGGCGTAGAGAATGGTGACTACCACGAATCCGGATCACGTCGAAACCTGCATTTTGCAGTGCGTGAATGACTTCCGTCCCAGTTAAAGACGGTAGCTTGTGACTCATACGGGAAGACTCAGTCGTTGGAGTCCAACGAACTCCAGTGGCTCGGCAGCCTCCGATGCGACTTCGAGGCACAGTGCGATCGCTTCGCGCATTCGCTCCATCAGTTCGTCGAGCGACCTCGCCTGGGTATGACAACCCGGTAATGTCGGAACCGATCCGACGTAGTAGCCTTCCTCATCTCGCTCGATTACGACGTTGAACTCGCGAGTCATAGGCGTTCTCGATTTGAGGCGATCACCCGCTGGAATATGGATTTCAACATACAGGGTTTATCGTCGCGGCTCTACGGTCGTTGCGACTTTGCCTGGGGTCGTCGATACGGATTTGCAAAGGTCCGTGAGGGCTTGCGGGAAGAAGCCGATGACGAGCGTGGCGATGGTGCAGAGGATCGCGGCGGTCAGGGGGCCGAGACCTTTGGAGGGTGCGTTTTCGCGGAGCGGGGAGCGCAGGTAGATCACGCCGATGATGCGGAGGTAGTACACCGCACCGATGGCCGCATTCACCGCGGCGACGACGGCGAGGACGCGATACATCGTGCCCATGCCGCTCGTGGTCGGGGCATCGTACAGGCCGAAGAACAGCAGGAACTTACCCCAGAAACCGGCCACGAACGGGAAGCCGATCATGCTGAGTAGCGACACGGTGAGCAGCACGGCGGCGAAGCGGTTCGTCTGCCCGGCACCCGCGAGGTCATCAACGGTTTCGATGGGGCGTTCTTCGGAACTCATGTAAACAATCACCGCGATCGTGCCGATGGTCATGATTGCGTAGGCGACGAGGTAGAACAGGATCGCATCGAGGCCGTTGACGCTCGCGGCGGTGAGTTTGAGTTCCGCCGGGGCGTAGGCCATCACGGTGAGTAAACCGAGCAACATGTACCCGGCGTGAGCGATCCCCGAGTACGCGATGATGCGTTTGAGGTTGTCTTGCAACAGGGCCATCGCGTTGCCGAGCGTCATCGTGGCGGCGGCGATCACCCAGAGCATCAGCGGAACTTGCGTCGCGGTGGGGAACGGCAGCTCACTCATCGGGGCGTGCGTCATGCCGAGGATACGGGCGAGTGCGATGAACCCCGCGATCTTCGGCATCACCGCGAGTTGGGCCACAACACCCGTCGGTGCGCCCTGGTAAACGTCCGGTGCGTAGTAGTGGAACGGCACCGCCGTGATGCGGAAGCAGAGTCCGGCGATGGCGAGAACGATGCCGAGTGCGGCGAGTGGCGACACGGCGACGGCGTTGGCCGCAATGATGGCGGCGTTCATCGCGCTCAGGTTCGTCGTGCCGGCGAGGCCGTAGAGATAGCTGAAACCGAGGAGCATGACCGCCGACGAGAGCACGCTGAGTAGGAAGTATTTCGCGGCGGCTTCCTGGCCCGCCTTTCCCTGTGCGGGCAGATACAACAGCACGTACGTCGGGATGCTGATCATTTCCAGGGCGAGATACAACGACACCAGATCGTTCGCGCGGGCCACAATCGACACCCCCGCGACAATCACGACCAGGCACGCGTAATACTCGCTCGCGATTCCCGTCATCGCTTCCTTCGTGCTCGTTAACACCAGCAAGATTCCGACTGCAATCGCGAGCCAGCGCACGAATGATGCGAGCGGGCCGGGCCAGATCGGAGCGAGGCGTTCCGCTCCGTTCTGCACCATGACGGCAAATGCATCGCGCTCGGAATCGTACATCAGCCCCGCGATAACGGCGGTGCCGATGAGGCCGAACAACGCGAGTAGTGTGTTCGCTTTCTGACTGCGTACGAACATGCCGAATACGAACAGCAGACACGCCAAGGCCAACATCGCCATTTCGGGAACGACGAGCGAGATCGAGCCGGTTAGGGCGTCCGTCAGGTTGGTGTCGGCCAGCGGATTCACAGCGTACTCGGGGTCAAGTGTCGGGATCGTCTGTATTCGTCGAGGCTTACTCGCTCGCGGATTGCCGTTCGGCTTCGACCGCGTCGGCGGGGTTCTCTGCCTTGGGGTCGAGACGCAATCGGGCGCGATTCGCAAGTTGGCTGACTCGGTTCACGTCGGTCTCGATGACATCGAGCAATGGTTGCGGATACAGGCCGAGCACCAGGCAGAGTGCGGCCATAAAGGCGATCGGTACGAGTTCGCGGCCGCCGATGTCGCCGGGCGGGACGGTGACGGCTTCGACGCGAGCCGGTTCTTGCAGCGGGCCGAAGAAGACGCGACGCAGCATCGTGAAGATGTACCACGACGACAGCAGAATGCCGACCGCCGACACGATAGCAAGGCTGTAGCCGACGAGCTTGAGGTTTCGCGTGTCGAACAACCCCGCGAGCATCAGCATCTCGCTCACGAAGTTGTTGAGACCCGGCATCCCGACGCCCGCGAGGCAGATGACGATCGTAAAGAACGTGTAGCGTGGGTACTTGCCCCACAGTCCGCCGTACTGCGTCGCATCGAGCGTGCGGTAGCGTTGCGAAAGGAATACGAGCAGGGCGAACATCGCGCCTGCCGATAGGCCGTGGTTCACCATGTGCAACACCGACCCCGACAGTGCCTCGCGGTTCATCGCGAACAACCCGATAACGAGGAAGCCGAGGTGCGACACGCTGCTGTACGCGGCGAGGAGTTTCAAATCGCGTTGGGCATACGCACAGAATGCCGCGTAAACGATGCCGACGGCCCCGAGTGTGCCCATGACGGGCAATCCGTACACGACGGCGGCTTCGGGTACGATCGGGATGACGATCCGCAAGATGCCATACGTTCCTAGTTTCGCCAACACCGCGGTTAGCAGCATCGTTACGGGCAGTGGGGCTTCGGAATATGCCGCGGGTAGCCACGTGTGGAACGGCACGATCGGGATCTTTACGGCTAAACCCGCCATGAGCGCGAAGAATAACCAGGCGATCATCGTCCGTCGCGTCGCCACCGCCGTGCGGACGTCATCGAGTTCTTTCTGCCGTTCGGCGACGACGTTCTTGCCTGCGACATTCACTCGATTGACGGCAGACTTCAGCGATTCTTCGTGGGCGGTGTCCCACATGAAAGCATTCTTGATGAGTTGCGGAATCGAGAACGTAATCGGCCCCGGCGTCGGCATTCGGTGCGGGCCGAGCGGGTTCTGTGGGTTCGTCATTTCTTGCGTCGGCGCGTTGTACATCGGCTTCCCGCTATCCGGGTTCAACGGCATCGGGTTCGCCAATACGACCCCGATAATGCCAACGAGCGTGAACAGGCTACCGAACAAGGTGTAAAGGAAGAACTTACGTGCGGCATCGCGCCGCGCGCCGCCGACGCCCCAGAAACCGATCAGGAAGAACACCGGTACGAGGGTGAGTTCGAAGAACAGGTAAAAGAGTACGATGTCGAACGACACGAATGCGCCGATTACGGCAGTTTGCAGCACGAACAACCAAGCATAATACGCCCCCGCGCGATCGGTGATCGAACTCCACGACACCAATACGGCGAAGAAAAACATGAGGCTCGTCAACGCGACCATCACGATGTTCAGCCCATCGAGGCCGATGAAGAACTGGATCGCGGGCGGCGAACTGCGGAGGTCGTAGGCCGCATTCGGTGGCGCGAGCGTGAGCAAATTCCACGAAGTTCGATGCGTATTCGTGCCTTCCATGCCCGAGACACCCGAGTCGCCGGGAACGCATTGCGGCTCGAATGCGAGATTCGAGTGTTTATCGAAACCGATGTAGCCGGTGTTTAAAACGACCAACGAAGCGGTGAGGAGCAGGTGGAGTACCGAGCCGTAGACCGCCACGGCGCGCGCTGACTTCGGGGCACACCACCGCACCGCCAGTGCCACCAATAGTGGCGCAAACAGGACGACGAGTAATAAGATCACGAGCAGATTGTTCAATTGCATGGTGGTCCGCAGCGTCAGCGGGAAACTTTGAAAACGACAAACGACACGAACACGGCCAGCCCCAGGATCATCCCGAGAGCGTAAAACTGGACGAGGCCATTTTGCAACGGTCGCAGTGCGGCCGCCATCAATCGCGGCAGGAAACTCACGAGCCGCGCCGACGAATCGAGGAAGCCATCGAACTGGCGGCTCCCGTCGGCCAACAACTCGGCGGGCTTCACGACGGCACCGTAGTAAACCTCGTCGACGTACATTTTATTTTGCGACATCGCATGGATCGGCCGCAACGGCGATGGCACCTCGGCGAGCTTCCCGGAGCGGAACAGCACGAACGCCACCGCGATGCCGAACAGCGACACGCCCGTGCCCGCTGCCGCAATCGTGAGGTTCAAGTGCGGGTGTTCAGTCGGGGCCACGTTCGTGCGTTTCGAGTAGGCTTCGTTCGCCGAATGCAGGCCCGGCGTGCGAGCGAGGAACCCGCTGAAGCCGTGCGTCAGCGGTTCGACCGCCAACCCGGCGAACACCGCACCAATCGCAAGGACAATCAGCGGGATCGTCATGCCGCGCGGCGACTCGTGCGCGTGGTGCCCCGCTTCGGGTGGGATCGTCGTTTCGCCCCAGAATGTCAGGAAGTAAGCCCGGAACGTGTAATACGCCGTCATCCCTGCCGTCAGCAATGAGAGCGCGAACACGGTGAAATAGACCATCTGGTACCGCAACGCATGGTGCCCCGCGTGATCGAGGACATCGAGAATTTGATCCTTACTCCAGAACCCCGCGAAGATTGGCAGCCCCGCGAGTGCAGCACACCCGCACAGGAATGTAATGTGCGTGATCGGCATCACGCGACGTAGACCGCCGAACTTCCGCATGTCGATGACGTTCCCCATCGCGTGCATCACCGAGCCGGAACACAGGAACAGAAGCGCTTTGAAGAAGGCATGTGTGAACAGGTGGAAGATCGCCGCCGTCACCGCGAGGCTCGGCGTCACAACGCCCGATGTGCCGAGCGCCATGAACATGAAGCCGAGTTGGCTGACGGTCGAATACGCGAGTACCCGTTTCAGGTCGGTTTGCGTGAGCGCGATGAACGCGGCGAGGAACGCCGTCAGCCCGCCCGTCACGCAGACGATCATTTGCACCGATGGCGCGAGCACGAACAACGGCGCGCACCGTGCGAGCAAGTACACTCCGGCGGTCACCATCGTTGCGGCGTGGATCAGTGCCGATACCGGCGTCGGGCCTTCCATCGCGTCGGGCAGCCAGACGTAGAGCGGAAGTTGTGCGGATTTCCCGACCGCACCGCAGAACAACAGCAAGCAGGCCGCCACCATCGTCCCAGACGACGGCGGTACGTTCTTGATATGCTCGAACAACAGCGTCATATCGGTGTGATAGCCGCCCACGCGCCACAACACGAAAATGCCGAGCACGAAGCCGACATCGCCGAGCCGCGTGACGAGGAACGCCTTTCGGGCGGCGGCGGCGGCCGACGGTTTCGCGTAGTAATAGCCGACGAGTAAATAGCTACAGAGGCCAACGCCTTCCCACCCCGCGAGCAGCACAAGGAAGTTGTTCGCCAACACGAGCAAGCACATGAAAAAGACGAACAAACTCATGAT
This sequence comes from Limnoglobus sp., assembly GCA_043780595.1. Lineage (GTDB taxonomy): Bacteria > Planctomycetota > Planctomycetia > Gemmatales > Gemmataceae > Limnoglobus. The sequence goes on along the minus strand of JAYWCL010000141.1, from coordinate 13,795 downwards.
GCCGAAGTAGCGGGCGTAACCTTCGTCATCGTGCATGTAACTCGCGGAGAAGATCGCAATCCAGGTCGCGATAAACGTCACCGTGGTCAGCATAATCGCCGAGAGTGGGTCGACCGTCAGCGTGAAACTGACGTGGAGCAACCCCGCCGAGAACCACGTCAGCGGCTCGGTGTGAATCGCCGGGTGCGCTTCGGGGGATGTCACGAGATTGACGAGCATCACAACGGATACGGCGGCGGACATCGCGAAGCCGCCGATGGTCGGCAGGTGCGCGTACTTCCCGCAACGCAACGCCGCCAACATCGCCACGAGGAACACGGCCCCCAGCGGGAAGGCGAGTGCGAGTAAGGCCAAATCGGGATCAGACACGGGCAGGCTCCTGAGGCTTCGCCCCAGCGGGCTGGAGTTTCGGGTCGTCGGCCCCCTCGGCCGCAACGGTTGGCAGCGCGTCCGCATCGACCGACGACGGTACGCCCGCCTCGCGATTCGATTGCCACACGCTCGCATCGAGCGACTTGTTCCGCCGATACAGCACGATGAATAGCGCCATCGCGATACCCGCCTCGCAGGCGGCCACCGTTATCACGAACAGCGAGAACGCTTGCCCGGACAAGTTCGCATGGAACCGCGAGAACGCGAGTAGGTTCAGCACGACGCCTTGCAGCATCAGTTCCGCCGAGAGAAACATCGTGATGAGGTTCCGCCGCGTCAGAAAGCCGATCAACCCGAGTGCGAATAACACGGCCGCGACGGCCAGATAGTGCCAGACGGAAATCATGCGGATACCCTCTTCCGGGTCGCGATTGCCACGGTGCCGATGGTCGCCACGAGCAAGATCGTGCCGGCCATTTCGACGGCGAGCAGGTATTCGGAATACAGCACGTAGCCGATGTTTGCCACGTTGCGGGCGGGGAGTTCCCCGCGACCGGCGAGGTAAATCAGCTTCTCGCGAAGTGCAGGCAATGCCTCGGTCGATTTTTGAATGTCGGTGGCCGAGGGGTTCGCCTTGCTGAGCAGGTTATTTTCCAGCGCGTTAAACGCCTTCCCGTTCATCTGGCGAATCTCTTCGCCGAGCGTTTTCGTGGCCATCGAACGCGGGTCGGTCAGCAGCGCCAAGCGATCCGGGATACTCTTCCGCTTCGTGGGTGCGGCCACGGCATCGACCGATGTCGGTGGCACGCCGACGATCTCGGCAATGCGGTCCCGCATCAACTTCGTCTTTTCGAGGATTGCGTCTTTGTCTTGCAGTTTCGTCACTTCGCCAAGTTGCTCGGCGATTTCCAGAAGTGCCGCACGTTCTTCGCCGGACACAGGCCGTGCGGGCAGAACATACTCGGGGTCGTTGGTATCGTTCGCGGCGGCGGGGCTGCTTTGGTACAGCGCGAACAGCACGAGGCCGAGGAACGCAAATCCGGCCAGACTGCCGAGCATCGGCTCGCGGGTCCGGTCGTTCTCGTCGGTCGGTCCGTCGGCGTGCGATAGCATCAGCACGAACAGGAACGTGACGATAATCGCACCGGCATAAATGACGATTGTGGCGGCCATCAGGAACGGGGCCGCGAGTAACAGGAACAACCCGCAGACGCTGAGGATGACGAACGCGAACGCAATCGCCCCGCGCCCCGGGTTGCGCTGGCAGACGAAGATCGTGCCGAAGCCGACCGCGCCCGCCGAGAACAACCAAAAGAGGATGTTACCGACGAGGTCCGGGGCCGGGTCGCCGAAGCGACGGACGACCCAGGAAACCAGCACGACCGCCGAAGCAATCGCAGCAAACGTGCCGATGGCAATCGAGCGACCCCGCGGCTTCGGCAGCAGCCAGTAGATCGCGAGGGCACCGAGGACGACCGCCGTGGCCAGTTGGCCGAGCGGGTTACCGGTTTGCATCGCAGCGAAAAGGGACATCGGGCCTTCCGTAAAGGGTAACACGTTCACTTCCGCGGCGCTTCGGAGGCGGGCCCGAGGGCACCGGCCCGCGAACGCACGGGGTCGGTACCCGCTTTCGTCGTCATGTCGAACACGCTCAGCAGCTTCTCTTTATCGAAAATCATCTGCTCGCGACTCAATCCGGTCAAATCGTAGAGCGTCGTGAGTTCGATCGCATCGACCGGGCAGGCTTCTTCACACATCCCGCAGTAGATGCAGCGCAGTTCGTCGATGACGAATGTTTCCGGGTATTTTTCGCGATCTTTCCAGCCAGCCGGGGCCGGGGCCGCCACGATGTCGATGCAGTGCGCCGGGCAAGCCGTGGCACACATGTAACACGCCACGCACTTCACGCGGTCGTCGGCATCGCGATTCAACCGATGCACGCCGCGGTAGTTCGATGGCAGCGTCGGCTCTTGTTCGGGATACTTTTCCGTGACCTTCTTCTTAAAGATGTGGCCCACGGTCGTCGCCAACCCGTCCACAATCGCCGGCAGGTACAACTGCCCGAACAACCCGAGCTTCGCAGGCTGTACCCAAGTCACGTCTTTTTCAGAAATCGGCATACGCCTCGATCCTTTCCAAAATCGCGAGACAATTCGGCACGGTTCCAATCGCGGCGAGTTTGGGTAGCAAGAAAGTGGTTTCGGCACTTTCCACCCACCCCTCCGCGAACTCACTCCCGAATTCCAGAATCAACCTAGCACACCAACGACTTACGTCCGATTTTGACCGAATGCAATCACGCCGGAACCACTTTTTCAGTGGTCCTTTTCGGCAAAACTGCGACCTGGCTATGAACCATGCCGACAATGCTTACACCGCGCCCGCTGGTAAGCCGCGTGGCAGTTTCACGACGGCTCGCTTCGGGGCCGAGACGTTGCCGCCGCCAATCGCGCCCCAGAACCCCGCACCGAAGAACAAGATCACTGACGCGATCGTCATCGTCCATTTCGGCAAACCGAACTGCAACACGATCAGCACGCAGATCAGGTTCATCAGCGAAAGCGGGATCATGACCTTCCAGGCGAGGCTCATGAGTTGATCGAAGCGGAAGCGGGGGATCGTCCAACGTACGAGCAGGAACAGCGCGATGAAGCAGAACATTTTCGCGGCCAGTACCCCCGCACGAATGAGTGCCTCGCCGGTGGTGCCGTAGAGGCTCGCGTCGTTCGCCGACGTTATGCCGGGGAATTGCCAGCCGCCGAAGAACAGCACCGCCATCAGTAAGCTCGTCGTAATCATGTGCGCATATTCGGCGAGCAACAACATCCCCAGCTTCAACGACGAATATTCGGTGTGGTATCCGCCGACGAGTTCCTGTTCGGATTCGGGCAGGTCGAACGGCAAGCGATTACACTCGGCGAACACGCTCGTCAAGAACAGCAAGAACGCGAGCGGCATATAACCGACGTTCCACGAATCGCCGTTGAGTTGTTGCGCAACGATCTGTTCCGGGTTCAACGACCCTGCCAGCAGCACGACGCCGAGGATGCTCATACCGAGGGGAATTTCGTAGCTGATGATTTGTGCCGACGACCGCAACGAACCGAGGAGGGCGTACTTGTTGTTCGCGCTCCACCCGGCGAGGATGACGCCGTACACTGCCAGCGAACCGATGGCGAACACGTACAGAATGCCGATGTCCAACCCCGGCGCAATCGCAAACGTCAGCCCTTCGCGATACGTCTTTTGGCCCGCATCGTACAGATCGAGTGGCGTATCCGGCGAGCCGACACCCGCAGCCTTGACGCTCATGACGGGCAGTGGCGGGGCGACCGTACTGCCGACGGGAACGACCGCAATCGCGAGCATTGCCGTACCGAACGCCACCATCGGCGCGAGCAAGAAGAAGATCTTGTCGACGTGCGCGGGGATCACATCTTCCTTGAGGAACATCTTGCCGCCGTCGACGATCGGCTGAAGCAAGCCCCACGGCCCCACGCGGTTCGGCCCAATGCGGTCTTGCATCCACGCCGCCACCTTGCGCTCGGCGAGGATCAAATACGCAACGGTATTCAAGACGACGAATGCGACGCCGCCGATCAAAAGAGCCGTGTAAAGTAGGTTAAACTCGGGCATTATCGCTTCCGTAAACAGCAGGGCACACCCAATCGCACAAACGAATTCTTAATGTAGCTGGCCTCTGTGAGGCCGGATTCAGCGAGACCGGCCTCACAGAGGCCAGCTACAAAACTGTCGCCGGGGTCTGTGACCCCGGATCTTTTTTCCTGCTCGCCACTCATCACTCACCACTCGCCACTACTAGACTGTTTGCAGTTCCAGTCGTTTCCCGGTTACGTTCGGCTTCACATCGGCGAGCATCGCGAACGCGGGGAGCGCTTTCGCCACGTCCTTCCGCACCGCTGAGATATTGGCTAAGCCCTTCCGATTCCACAAATCGAACGCAAGTTGCAGCTCGGTCCGCGTTTCCTGCGACGGCTTGGCAGCGCGATGGAACGGCTGCGCGAGGCCCGCCTGATTGACGAACGTGCCGTCTTTCTCGAAACCGGCGGTGGCGGGTAGCATGTACGTGGCCGCCGCGGAGAGCGTCGTCGGGAAGAAATCTTGCACGACCAGAAGCTGTGGCGTTTGGATGCCGACGACTGCTTCGTTCACCCAGTCGGGGTTCGGGTAACCGCCCGCAAACCAGACCGCCGCGAGGCTGCCGAACTCGTTCCGGACCGACGCGAACGGGATCACTTCGCCTTGCAGTTTCAACAGCACCGCTTCGACGCCTTTACGGTTCGGGCACTTCTCCGCGTGGATCGTGAACTTCGTCGGCGTCGTCGCGTTGCCCTTCACGTCTTTCGGGTAGCGATCGTCTTCGCCGACGACGGGCACCGGCCCGAGCACGAGTCGAACGAGGTCGGACATTTTCTTGAACGCCGAGCCGAGCGCGAACGCTTCTTCGACCGTTAAAAATGGCGACAACACCGCCACGACGCGCTTCGGACTAATTAGCACCGCTTCGTCGATCGCGTGTTTGAGTTTCGGCAACACCGTCGACCACGGTTGCGCCTGGAATGCGCCGCCGACTTTGACCAATGGCCGTTCGATCCGCTCCGGGGCATTCACGTAGTGATACCCCCAACGGCCCTCGTCGCACATGAAGTCGCCCTGCGCCGCCGGGTTTGAACGGGCACGGAGGCGGTAGACGATGTCCTTGTTCGTATCGACGTGGATGCTACAACCGGTACTGCAACCGGGGCAGACGCTATCGGTGTCCTTGAGGTACCAAACACGCTGCGTGTACAGGAAGTCTTTCGAGCCGAGCGCCCCGACGGGACAGAGATCGACGACGTTGCCGGAGAGCTTGTTTTCCAGCGGGCGACCGGGGAAGACGTCGATCTCTTCGTGATGACCGCGGCCCGCAACGTAGAGTTCCGCCGTGCCGGAAATCTCGCGGGTGAAACGCACGCACCGCGTACACATGATGCAGCGATCCGTGAACAGCGTGATCTTGCTCGAAATCTCCGGCTTGTTCGCGGGCTGGTTCTTGGCGTCGATCATGCGGCTTTCGGATCGCCCGAACTGGAAGCTGTAATCTTGCAGTTTGCACTCGCCCGCTTTGTCGCAAACGGGGCAATCGAGCGGGTGGTTTAGCAACAAGCCTTCGAGCGTGTCCGCCTGCGATTTCTTCGCGCGATCCCCCGGCTTGTACGCGGCATCGTACGGCAACTTCGCCCGCTTCGGGTCGCGCTTCTCGTAGTCCCCCGAAACGATCACCGTGCCGTCTTTCACCGGCGTTTGGCAACCGGGGAACACCTTCGGCACCATCGTCACCTTGCCGTCTTTCAAGTCGCCCATTTCGACGAGGCACATGCGACACGACGCCACGACGGTCAGCGCCGGATGGTAGCAATAGTGCGGCACATGCACGCCCGCGAGTTCGGCGACCTGCACGCAATTCAACTTCTGATTGCCGATCTCGACCGGCGTGTCGTTCACATAAACCGTTGGCATATCTGGAAAATTCCGTTGTGGTCAGTTTTGTGCGAGCAGAGCCTTCACTTCGTCCTTCGTCGCCCGGCTGACATTCCCCGCCGTAATCACGATGCCGCCCGCTTTGTCCGAATCGACCTCGTACGCCCACAAGCCCTGTTTCGTCAGGATCGCAGGCAACACGATCGCACCTTCGTCGATCAGCTTCAACAGGTTCGGGGCACCCGCCAAATCGGTGCGGATTTCTTCCTTCGTCGGCATCCGGTTGTTATCGAGTTCGAACGAGAAGATAAAGGTCCTCAGTTGGTCGAAATCGTTCAGCGCCGCAACCCGTTTACCGGCCCGTGCCGTGTTGATAATCACGCCATCGCCAGGCCGATAGTTCGTGTTGCGACTATCGACGACCGGCTGCGTCGCGATCGGCACCGAGTTCTTCTGCTTGCAGCCCGTGGTGAGCGCTATGGCCACGCAGATCGCAATCATCGCAACGATTCGCATGGCAACTCCTTCGGTAATCATCGTTATTGGCCTAAACGACTCTTGAGTGTGGCTGCGTCCATCGTCTCGACACCTTGGCTCGTCGCAACCCATCCTCGCGATTCGTAGGCTTTCTTCTCGTAGGCCCAAACATCATCACGCGAGCGAGCCGGATTGAGGACAATCGTTCCATCATTTACGAGTGCCGCAATAGTTGGTGCTTCCATCTGTAATGCGGCCACAGTTTCCTGCGTACTCGGCATTTTGCCGGACGCACCGGATGCATACTCGATGTACGTGTGAATCTGCTTCATCATGTTCGCATCGACCGCTTTAGTTTGCACCGCCCCGCGAACCGCTTTAGTTTGCACCGCCCCGCGAACCGCTTGTGCGGCACCACCGCTGCCACCTCCGCCACCCGCATTCACCACGACACCACCACCCGGCCCAGGGGCAACGACGGTAGCCGGGGCACTGCTCGATGGCGCGGACGATACCGGTGTGACTTTCTTCTTGCAGCCTGCGAGTGAAACGGTGGCGAGAAACAAGGCGAGCGACCAAATCACGGGACTCATTTGACACCATTCGGTCGGAGGTTTGCGGGTGTCGAGGCCAGCAGTTCCAGTTTCGCGCCCACGTACCCAGCTTCGACCTTGTGTTGGTTGGAGTCCACCCAGATGTAGTATGTGTCGATCAGTTTCCCGTACTCCGATGGCACTGGCATCTTTGTCGCCGGACCGAACATTGTCTCGAGTTCGGCGAGATCGTAATGGGTCTTCGAGAGCAAGTTCTGCAAGTGCCGCTGGTCGAACGGCTTCGCTGCTGACGAAGTTGCTGTTGCGGAGGACGCGGCACTGCCGGCGGTCTTCTTCGCGCACCCAGATACGAAGACAATGCAGACCAAAAGCAATTCGAGATATCGCACAATTTGTCCTTACTTAATGCGCCATCGCCATTTGCAATGGCTTCGCGTATTGGCTCTTCGACCCCGACTTAATCGCGGCTTCAAACTCCGAACGGAACTTACGGATGGCGGTCTTCACCGGCCAACCCGCTCCGTCCGCCAATCCGCAGATCGTCGTCCCAGGCATGATACCGATCCGGTCGGCGACATCGACCAGCACGTCGAGATCTTCGCGGCGACCGAGGCCACGACGCAGCCGTTCGGTGATCTTTAGCATCCAGCCGGTCCCTTCGCGGCACGGCGTACACTGCCCGCAACTTTCGTGGCTGAAGAACTGGCAGACGTTGTGCAAGACGTCCACCATGCTCGTTTGATCGTCGACGACGGTGATCGCCGCCGTGCCGAGGCCGAGACAGCCAACGCGGCCGGGACCGTTGAAATCCAAGGGGATATCGTATTCCGTGAGGTCCGAGTCTTTGAGTTTCAAGTTGCAATCGATGAAGCCCATACTGAGGCCGCCAGGGTTCACGCTCTTCGCCTTACGGCCCTTCCAGACGCCGCCGCCGTGCTTTTCGACGAGGTCGCGACACGTCACGCCCATCGGCAACTCGACGCATTTCGGCTCGTTGACGTGCCCGGCGATGGTGTACAATTTCGGCCCGTAACTGCCCGCATCTCGCGGGTTCTTCGGGTCGGGCGGCACGCCCAGCGACTTGAACCAGTCGTTGCCGCGCTTCATGATCTGCGTAACGCAGGCCATCGTTTCGACGTTGTTCACAATCGTCGGTTTGCGGAACGCGCCTTCGATCGCCGGGAACGGCGGCTTGATTCGCGGCCACGCCCGCTTGCCTTCGAGCGATTCGATGAGGCCCGTTTCCTCGCCGCAAATATATGCCCCTGCCCCCCGGTGCATGTAGATGTCGAGGCTGAAGTTCGAGCCAAGGACGTTCTTCCCGAGAATCCCCGCCGCGTAGCATTCGTCGATGGCGGCCTGCAAGTTTCGGTAGGCGTCACCATATTCGTAGCGAATGTAGAAATACGCGCACGGGCTTTTAATCGCGTAGCAGGAAAGCATAATACCTTCGAGTACTTGATGCGGATCTTTCTCCATCAAGATACGATTGTTATACGTACACGGTTCCGACTCGTCGGCATTGATGCACATATAAATCGGGCCGGGGTGATCCTTCGGCAAAAACGTCCACTTCAACCCCGTAGGAAACCCCGCACCGCCACGCCCACGCAGCCCTGAGTCTTTCACTTGCGTGACGACTTCCAGTGGCTGTTTTTCCTTCAAAACCCGCTCGAACGTGGCATAGCCACCATCCGCACGGTAGCCTTCGAGCTTCCCGCTATTGGGCTTCGCAATCCGTGCAAGTAGTACCGGTTCGAATGTCATAGCGACTCCCCTTCTGTGCGTTACGAATTCCATGTACCCACAACCCAGGCAAACGCTTTGCGGAGGGGCTTTACATATGCGCCCGCAGTATAATGCGTGGTGCCATCCGTCAGCAAAATGATGTTCGACTTCTTAGGGCCGCCCGACAATTTCGCAACCGCTGCCTTCGTTGGACCCGGCAGACAGATTGTGTCCGCTTCCGAATGGACCGCACAGAGCGGGATCGTCATTTCCGCTCCTTTTAGGTTTGGCCTGCCTGCGACCGGTACAGCGGCGGTAAACAATCCATCCGCCCGCGCGGCAATGAACCAAGTCCCGATGCCACCGGCGCTGAATCCACTCAGAATCACTTTCTTTTCGTCGATCGGATACGATTGGATCGCACTCCGAGTCAGCCACGCGACGTAGTCCAGGTTCGTTGGATTGTCCCAGTCATCGCCGGTTAGCGAGTCGGGGGCTACGATGATCGCGCCGAGTTCGTCGCATGCGGGTTGGTAAAGCGCTTCGATCAGTCCCGCCCCATAGTGATCCGTATCCTTGCCCGCATAATGGAGCGCCATCACGAGTGGCACCTTCTTGTCCTTCGGCAACTGTTTGGGCACCCAGATGGCATACTTGACGACCTTGCCTGTGGGGGCCGTGGCCTGCAATTTGTGCAGGCCGGCGGCCTTCACATCGAGGGCGATCGACGCGAGTTCCGCCGGAACGACAGCGGGTTTAGCGATCTCGGCACCGGGTGCGGGGCTAGGTACGGAGGGGTTATTGTTGCAACCGGACGTAGTAATCAATAGCATCAATGCGATTGTGACCGCCAAAAAAGAACGAACCATTTGTTGTACCTCATTGAAAAGACTCACAACTGTTTCAACTCTTGAAACAACTCAAGACTTCTGGAGTTCTGATATAAGAGTGTCCGCTCGTTCCGTCGTGACATTCATCACGTGGATATCATCTTTCAAACATGCGGGTGCGCCGTCGCAGGCTCCGATGCATTCGGCGAATTCGAGCGTGATCTTACCGTCGGCGGTCGTTTGGCCGCAACGCACATCGAGCGATTTCTCGCAATGATCGATCAACTCATACGCGCCGCGTAACATACATGCCAGACCGCGACAGACCCACAATCGCGTTTCGCCGAGCTTCTGGCCGTCGCCCTTAAAAAACTCATAGAACGTCATCGTATCGTGGACTTCCGACGGGTGCAAATCCAGCAACTCCGCAATCTCCACGATCGCCTCGCTCGACACCGTACGGTACTCGTCGTGTACGAGGTGGAGCGCCGGCAACGTTACCGCTTGCTTACGCGGATAGCGCGGAATGTAGTCGCGAATGCGAGTCTTGATTTCTTCGCTCAGTACGCTCATATTCACTCGCTCTCAGCAGCTTGTTGAACTGCGGGCATCAAGTCATTATTTTCTTCAATTCGCAACATGCGTATGTCGCGCACCGATGGTGCAAACCACGATAGATTGCGAGACAAATCCATTGCGGCCATCACACATGTCACGGCATTGACACTCTCGCCGCCGAAGTACGTGCTACCTTGTTGCCAGCGAAAGCCGAAGCGTTCGAGGACTCGCCGGATTTCCATATAGGCGTTGTTGTACGGGTCGCCATAATGTTGACTTAGCGATTCGATATCCATGTCGAAGGCAATCGCATACATACGAACTTCAATGCTTGGCAGCCGCTGTTCAATGCTCTCCGTTTGCATCGTGTCGAGAACGTTCGTTGCCATTAAGCTTCTCTTGCTGACCGCTGTAAGCTATTTACCTATCCAACTCCGCCGCGATGATATTCAAGCTCCCCAACACGGCGGGCACATCGGAAATTTGATGGCCTTCTATAAGGTGCGGGAAGATTGAAAAGTGTAGGAACGACGGCGGTCGCGTGCGGGCGCGCCAGGCTTTGCCGCCGCCATCGGCGACGATGTAAAAGCCGAGTTCGCCGTTCGCAGTCTCGTTCGCTCCGTAGACTTCGTTGACCGGCGTTTCAAACTGCCGGTTCCACATAAATAGCTCGAAATGCTGGATCAAACCTTCGATACTGCGGTAAGTCGAGGCCATGTCCGGTATGCCGAGTTTGTCGCCGACCGACACATTCACCGGGCCACTCGGTAAGTTCTCGACGGCGGCCTTGATGATCTGGATCGACTGCACCATCTCTTCCATCCGCACCAAGTACCGGCTCTGGCAGTCGCCCGCTTTCGCACAGGCCACCTTGAATGTATCTTGAAGATCTCCATATGCCAAATACGGTTCGTCTTTGCGTAAGTCGCGGACGACACCCGAGGCGCGTGCCACGGGGCCGGTGCAACTCATATTGATCGCTTCTTCTTTCGTCAATACACCAATGCCCTTGGTGCGATCGACGAAGATCTTGTTGCGGTTCAACAACCGGCAAACGTCCGCATGGACTTTCGGAAAGCTCGCCACGAAGATGCGGATGAGTTGAATCCATTCATCGGTGACGTCGGCCATCAAGCCGCCGACTCGCGTGTAACTCGGGTGGAACCGCTGTCCGCTCGCTTGTTCGATGATGTTATAGATTTTTTCGCGTTCGTTAAACGCATACAGAAACGCGGTGAGGCCGCCGAGGTCGAGTGCCGTCGCGCCGACGCACAGTAGGTGATCGCTAATCCGTGCAAGTTCTGCCAAGATGGTGCGAATGTACTTGCATCGTGGTGTAATCTCGATGCCGATGAGCTTCTCTACCGTGTGGTGCCACGCGATCTCGTTCGCGACCGGCGAGATGTAATTCATGCGGTCGACGATGGTCACATATTGATTGAAGTCGAGATCTTCGCCGAGTTTCTCGAACCCCGAATGCAAGAAGCCAATATCCGGCACCGCCCTCACAATTGTCTCGCCATCCAACGTCAGGATGAGGCGCAACGTCGTATGCGTCGCAGGGTGTTGCGGCCCGAAGTTCAACGTGTACAAGAACTCGCGGTCGGCACCCGCCTCAGTCATCGGATCCAGTGCTTCCAGCGGCATAAACAAAACCTCTATAACCAGCACCCACCGTGGGCTACATGAGCGGTCCCTTCAGGACCGAATACCAGATCCGACCCTGAAAGGGTCGCTCTATCAGCCCATGGTAAAACCATGGGACTGTGGCAACCACCCCCAAAAACCAGTCGTGGCGAGTCGTCGAGACGCGACGTCCCGAACACACCTACGATGGTTGCAGCCCCCTCCCATGGTTTTACCATGGGCTACGTGAGCGGTCCCTTCAGGACCGAAGAACCGTGCTGAACCTGAAGATCGCTCTGTCCGCTATGGTGTAACCATCGTGGCATATTACCCCTCCGAGCGGATCAGTTTCTCGAAGTTGTGTCGTTCGCCGAAGCCGCGGAGCGGGTAATCTTTTCGTAGCGGGTAGCTCGTGAATTCGGTCGGTAATAAGATCCTTCGCAGATCCGGGTGGCCACTGAACGTCACGCCGAACATGTCGTAGATTTCGCGTTCCATCCAGTCGGCACCGATCCATAAATTCGTAGCCGTGGGCAGTTCGGGGTCGGGGTCGTTCACGTAGGTTTTGACGAACAATCGCTCGCCGGTGTTGGTGTTCGTCAACGAGTAAACGATGCCAAAACGGTCGGTCGCGTCGGGGTAACCGAGGTAATCGATCCCCGCGAGATCGCACAGCATGTTGAAGCCGAATTGCTCCTTGAGCACCTTCAGCACGTCGATGATCTTTTCGGCAGGCACGATGACGCGGTGATTGTCGCGAAATTCTTCGCTACGCAGCGAATCGCCGAACTTCTGCTGGAGCGGCACGAGGTAATTGGCTGCCATGGTACACGCCTTTAGTGGTGGACTTTCGTGCCGGTGCGGTAGTCGCCGGGCGCGACGACGACGCTGCCGCGCGGGAGTTGTTTCACGAGGTCGCCGGGGCCTTCGTATGCGGTGCGTTTGTCGAACTCGCGGGCGTTCAATGTGCCGGTCGCTTGGATCTTTTCTTGCAGGTCGAGTACAGCACGAATCAGTTGCTCGGGGCGGGGCGGGCAGCCCGGAACGTAGACGTCGACGGGGATGAAACGGTCGATCCCTTGCACCACCGCATACGTGTCGAATACGCCGCCGCTACTCGCACACGCACCCATGCTGATGCACCATTTCGGTTCGGGCATTTGTAGCCAAATCCGCTGCATCACGGGCACCATCTTCATGACCACGCGGCCCGCCACGATCATCACATCGCACTGCCGGGGGCTAAATCGCATCGCCTCGCTGCCGAATCGCGAGATGTCGTAACGGCTGCTCGCCGTGGCCATGAGTTCGATACCGCAACACGCCGTCGCGAATGGCATCGGCCACAGGCTATGTTTCCGCACCCAACTGGCCAGCGCGTCGAGGTTGCTTACGAAGACATTTTCGTCGATCTTCATCGCCATTCGAAGACCCCTTTCCGCCACGCATACGCATACGCGATGACGAGTGTCGCCAAGAAAACGAGGATTTCGACGAACACGATACCACCAAACACTTGTTGCCAGTGCGGATCGCCGCCACCCGAATACGCGATCACCGCCCACGGATACAGGAACAGCAATTCCACGTCGAATACGAGGAACAGAATCGCGATCAGGTAAAATTTCACGTCGAACTGCATTCGTGCGGAGCCGATCGGGTCCATCCCGGACTCGTACGGCATCTGCTTCACTTTGGTCGGCTTTTGCGGCTTAATGAACGGCAACAGGTAGCCGATGTGCGTCGCCGCGAGCATCGTCATCGCGAGGCCCGCAATTGCCGCAACATAAAGCAGCAATGGGTAATACGCCACGATATCGAACGCGGGTTCGATGCCAGCGGGTGTAACGACCGGAGAGGGAATCGACATGGTGGCCCTCAGCCAACGGACTTTGTGAAAAAGTTCACAAGCCTACGCCGAAAGAAGCCCCGACAATCGTCGAGGCCACACAATTCAACACTGAATGTATAGCGACGCACGCGGTTCGGGTCAAGGAAAAGCGGAGCGAGTAAACTTGGCGAGCGGCGTCGATCACCCGTGTGGTTTTAACGGGACAGTTAATCAATTTTTGGCATGGTTCAAATCGCGGTAGTTTTGGGTAGCAGGTGCGTACGTTTACGGGCTCGCGGGGGGCGCGAGTAGCGTGGGGGTTTCGGGCGGTGGCGAGG
>JAYWCL010000140.1:0-8025 GCA_043780595.1 Limnoglobus sp. | reverse complement strand
GGGACCGGTTAGCACTGGCCCCACTCCCGAACGGCCTCGAATGTCACCCAGCAGTACGTTCGGGGCCGCTCTCGTTTCGCGATCACCACTCGATCCCGTTTCCCGCGTTCCCACTTTCAGGAGTTTTCCGAATGAAGCCGTATTGCCCGCCATCCGAGCCGCACTCGGTTCGCGACAAGTTCGCCGCCGCCCGCCGGGAGCTATCGTCCGCCCTCATCGAGCGTGAGGACGAGGTCGACCTCGCGCTCACGGCTCTGATCGCCAACGAGCACGTGCTGCTCGTCGGCCCGCCCGGTTGTGGCAAATCACTTTTGCTCGACTCGCTGCTCGCCTGGACCGGCGGCGCGAAGTTCTCGATCCTGCTGACGAAATTCACTGCCGTGGAGGAGGTCATGGGGCCGGTGAGCCTCGTCGGTCTCAAGGAAGACCGCTACGTACGGGTCACCGCAGGCAAGCTGCCTGAGGCCGACTACGCCTTCGTGGACGAAGTCTTCAAGGGCTCGTCGGCGATTCTGAACTGTCTCCTGAAGATCCTCAACGAAAGGGTGTACGACGCGGGCGACGGGGCCGCGAGGGCGGTGCCGCTGAAGTTGTGTCTCGGGGCGAGTAACGAGTGGCCGTCGCCCGACACCGGCAAAGAGCTAAGCGCCCTCTTCGACCGATTCACCCTGCGGAAGACGGTGAGCCCGATCCGGTCTCGCACCGGCCGCGCGCGGCTCCTGTGGACTCCAGACCACACGCCGAGGCTGTCCGGCACCATCACGCCTGCCGAGGTCGAGCAGGCCCGACGCTCCGCGACGGCACTGCCCTGGTCGGGGGACGCAAAACAGGCACTCGAAGCGGTGCTGACCGAGTTGGCTCGGGAGGGCGTTCGGCCGGGCGATCGCCGGCAGTTCAAGACGGTGGGAGTGGTGCGGGCGTTCGCGTTCCTGAACGGGGCCGATGAAGTTCGCCCGGAGCACCTCGAAGTGGCTCAGCACTGCCTGTGGGATTGCCCCGAGGAGCAGCCTCAGAAGGTGGCTCAGGCGATCGCGCGGGTCGCCAATCCCGCGGGCATGCGGATCGCGCAGCTCCTGCTCGAAGTCGAGTCCGTGCTGGCCGCGACCGACGTGCGGAATCTGGCCGCCGCCGCCAAAGCCGCGGCCAAACTCGGCGAGGTGGACAAGCAACTCGCCGGACTGGCCGGCCATACTCGGATGGAGACGGCCCGGCGGTACGTTCGCGAGCAGCTCAGAACGCTCAAGCTCGCCAGCATCGAAGCGATCTGAGTTTGCCCACCGCATGCGCGGGGGCGGACTTCCTCGCCGACATCGACGCCTCACGCTTTGCTGACATCGTGCGAATCAACCATTTCTCACCATTCACACCGAGGAGGATCATGGACCCCAAAGAGTTGCTGAAGCTGCTCGATCTGAACGAAAAGCCCGCACGCCTGCCGGACGCGTCTTTGCCGACCTCCGTTGTCGACGAGACCCAGGCCGAGACGCGCGCACCGAAGAGTCCGACGGCGTTGGAAGTGGACGAATGGGGCCTGCGTCGGGGCCGCGATCTGGTCGCCGAGAGCGAGCGGATCGCGAGAACCGGGGCCGACGCGTTCGCCGCCGCCGACTTCTTCTCGGCCGCGTTCGAGCCGAGTCCGAAGTTGACGATACCACCTTTGCCACCTCTGGAATTTTTTGCTCTGTTTCATCCGGAGTTGCGGACATCCCGCAACTTCACCCCCAGGACGAGTTCACGGGCCTCGGTCATTTCGTGGATCAATAATTTCAGGGTGGCCAGTTCGGCCCGTATCGCGCGCACACTCATCATGCCGATCTGCCTCTTCTTGCCGTTCAGGGCTGAATTGGCTTTCCCTTCGACCGTCCGTGGCCCGGTGGAGGATTTCCAAGGCTGGTTTTGAAGGGCAGCTTTTCGAAGGCGTTCCAGGCATTCCGGAGTCAAGCCGCCCCGTTTTGCGCGGTTGAGCCGTCCGGCAGCAACTCGACGGGGGTTTGGTTGCGCGATCTTACTAACCAGTTCGGTGTCCGCCTTCATAGTAAGAATCCTTTTTCGTGGGGGGCGTCACTGAACAGTTTGAGAGTGGCTCGTTTCTCCCTCTTTGGGATATCCGTCCGATAAGCTTTAAGGGCCAGCACTGTCCTTCGCATCTCACCCAGCATCCTCGCTGCGACCGCGTTATAGATCTTGACGGCCTCGCTCCCCTGGGCCTGTCCAGCCCCCACGTGCAATTGGGCCGTTCGGAAGTGGGCTAGACACAATTGCTCGATGAGCATGCGTTCGATTGGGTCAGCGGGATCGCCTAGTTCCTTGAACACACAAGCGAGGTAGACGCGAAATCCGGATGTGTCGAAGAAGCGATCCAGGCCAAGGGCTGAGGCCATCAGCGCGGAGAATACGCCTTCCTTGAGGACATCAGCCTGTTGCGCTGCCCGCTGATCGGCGGTGTGCTTCCCGGCGTCCAGTCCTGTTGGAGGTTGAACAGACGGCCCCCCGGTAGGGGACTTCTTGGCGTCGCATTTCCCAGGCACTGGTTGGGGAGGCGGGGCGGTCTTCGCCTTAACCTCCTTCTTGTCAGCCCCTGAGTATGACTGCATCGTCTTCTTGGTCATGACTATCTCCCTCCGTGGTTATCCGGTCGAACTGGGTTGTTCAACCTGTAATGGGTTTCTGGTATTTCGTGGGTTGTGCCAATCCTTGGGACACGCAGGACTGCGTTCGTTATCCTGTTCTTTTGACCGCGTACGGAGAGTCGGCAACGACTTCAAAAACCCCATGACGATCGTGGTTAATGAGTTGTCTGAACGTTGGCGCGTGGCTCGGTCGAGAGACAGACCCTGGAGTTGCTTGTGGGCCTCAACTACCCGAGCGATTTCCTCGATTGTTGTTGCAGTGACAGCAGCAACCCAGAGCCGCGTGAGGAACCGTAGTCGGGTCTCCTCGATCGACCGTATCCGCCCAGTGCCCGTGAGTACCTTCTCGGGCATCGGACGGTCAGTCGTAGCAGCGATCACGACGTCCAAAACGAAAGGCCCGCCATGCAGTGCCGCGAGTTTCCAGGCCCCAGCCAGCGGATGCCCAATGAAACCTTTCAATGCACTATACCTGACTGCCCGTACCATGAGCCAGTCTGTCGCCTGGCGCATCTCGCGGACATCGAAGAAGACATGGGCGTATGCCTCGACCACTGCTGGTGGCAATCGCATGCGTTCCGCGAGCATGTCGAGATGCTCATCGGTCAAGAGGCGAGCCTCCAGTTCCCACTTCTTGTGCGACTCTTCAGTCCACAAGTCGCGCGCAGCTTGGATCTCTATGGCGTCGGTGGTGCCAACATCGTGTTTGTCGCGTAGCGCATTGCAGGCTCGTGCTACCCAAAGTTCGTCAATACGCACGTCACGTTTACGGCCTGTGGCGAGCAAGAATTTCGCGTGCAGGAACCGCCAGTGAGGTTCGCGGAAAAAACTCCCTGGCATCCACTTTAGCGGGTCGTCCTCCATTTCATTCGCTCCCTTGGTCGTTATTTTGTGGGCTCGGTGCCTCGTGAAAGTGAACTTCATTGCGCAGTTGTCAGTAATTCGTGCTTTTTGAGTCACTACTGTCCGCGCACGACAGTAGTCACGTGTTGCAATTAAAGTTTATTTTTTCGACCGGATCGAGTTCGACAATAACTCTGTTTGTCCGGCTGGTCCCCCTCGATCTCCACGGACCAGTCGCGCTCCTTGCCATTTCCCGACCCTTCATCTATCCGGACATTCCAACGCGATGAGTGACCCGCACTCCCACCGATCGACAGGATCAAATCGTGCTTTCCGCTCCCCGGTATATATTCCTTGGAACGAGAAATCAGAACCCACTGGCGGGCGAACTCGGCAACACCGGAGAAACTCAGGTCCGTCAAGGTGGCCAGTCCGGGCTTCACCTGGGATGTCTTGGTCGTATGGTGGACCAAGACCAGCGTCGCTCCGGCCCGTGAACAGGCCTCAGATGTCTCGGCAAGTATTGGCCCGATGTCATACAAGTTTGCCGCAGACAGGTTCTGGCTGCCTGCGAGGAGACAAAGGTAAAGTGGATCGATCACTACCACTTCGATCTCTTCTTTTTTGAGGAGTGCACGTAATTCGTTGCGATCGGCTAAATGACTGAGTCGGGGCAGACGAAATCCACAATGGACAAGACATGTATCTACGGACTTGCCCTTGGAATGAACGATTCGTTGGAGTGTCTCGTTGATCGTGGTCTGGCCGCTCTCACCGGAAAACACGGCCACCCGGCGTTGTTTTGAAACCTGAAACGTGTTCAGGAAGTGCGTACCAGTGCCAAGGCTGACGGCCAGATCCAAGGCTAGAGAGGTTTTGAGCGATTTCGGGGGGCCACCGATCACGAGAGGTTGCTTCGCGACGAGAATATCCTTGACGAGCCAATCGGGTTGGCTTGGCTTGCTCGAAAGTGTGGCAATACTGGTCAGCGACAGCCGGGGCTTCTTGATATGGGTTAACTTTGTATTATTGTGAATCGGCTTCGTCATTTTGCTTCTCCTGTGTTGAGATCGTTGGCCTATGGGAACAGGTATCACCGCACCTGCGATGTCGGGGAAGGGACTGCGATTGGTCCCTCTACCATGTAGCCAGGCTCGTTTCGCACTTCTGTTCGGGTCGCCTGCCACCGCTTCTTAGCTGCCTTCCATTCCTCCACCAATTGCGGTACGGCGAGAGTCTCTTCAAACCCGTACCCATGGGCCAAGGTGATCGCCTGCGTGCAAATGGATTCGCGATCTTCCCAGCGGTAGCACGGTCCCAATTGAGAGGCCCAGCTTTTCAGAACTTGCTGGGCGCGCTCGGTCGAGCGGCATTTGGAGTGGGCCAACACAAATCGCCGAGCGAGTTTCTCGAATGCCTGCTTCCCGAGTCGGACTTGGAACTGCGTGTTGTCGAGATGAAACTCGAAGCCCAACCATTGAGCCGGTTTCGTCCTGATGTCCTGAACTGCCTCCTCGTACTTCGCCTTGAGCAGCATTCCTGCGGGAGTGAGCAATTTGCGGAGGGCGGCATCGACAGCCGCAGCCATCTCGTGATCCGCCACTGTCAGCAACAGGTCATCGGCATAGCGCACGATCCGGACATCGTGTCCGGCCTTCCGCCAGGGCTGATGAAGGAAGTGGGTCAGGTACAGTTCCAGCATGAGCGGGGAGAGCGGTCCGCCCTGTTTGATACCTCTCAATCTGCGAGACTGCGGCGGCAGAATCCGGCCCAGGAATGCTCGCAGTCGCGGGCAGGGTAGAAGCTTGAAAACGACATCGAGCAATCGCGATAGGGGGACACGGCAAAAAGCATCTTTCAAGTCATGTGTGAGCCAGACCGGATATCCACCCGTTGCGAGTTTCTCCGCGACCGCGATGGCCTGCTCGCGCCTGCGCAAGGGGCGGAATGCAAAACTGAGCGGATCAAAAAGAGGGTCCAACATGCTCCGGAGCACGAGCGCAGCGGCTTTTTGCACGACTCGATCCTGGACATCCGAAAGAACGATGGGCCTCTTTCCACTCCCCGACATCTTTTGAACCCAGTGGACTCGTTCCTTGCCAGGGCGATAGGTGTCCGAATCGATGGCCTTTCCAAGTACCGTGCACATTTCCCAGAGTTCTTCACCGGTGAGGCACTCCAGTCGGAGTTTGTTCGGACCGGGTGCTTTCGGCCCTGGGGCCCGCAATGCTACGGCCGCGGTGAACAAGACTCGCGGTTGCGCGATCAGTTTCATCACGTCGGCTGCATATTCTTTCACTGCGCTCCACCCTCGCGGCGAAACGGATTGGAGGAGTTTACGCCAGCGGTTCAGGGGGGCAGATGCGTCACCGACATGGTCGAGCACGCGCTCGAAATCCTCGATATCGTGACTGTGGGATCCAAGATCTGCGGTAATGTGCTCACTCATCCCCGATCCTCGTGAGGGTTAGAAAATGGGTTGCAGGGAAGGCATCCATGCCATTCCCCGCTCCCCTTTCCGGCAAAACACCGGAATTTTCGCCATGGATAGGCGAAGCCATCCAGCAAAGTCGTCATACCGGAGGTCCATGAATCACCGCGAACGATTCACGAGCGATTCATGGTTCCTGTGAGGAGACCGAATCGGTACAGGAGAGTGATCTCTTTCCCGATTGCTAATGGCCGGTCATGTCGGTGAATACGGGTCTGTTCGGAGTGATTCCGAATAGGCCAAACATCTCACGGGCACGTCCTAGGAATCGTGTTTAACGACCGATTCCGTGGCAGTCGTACGGAGAGATCCGAGGAGTCTCTACCGTATAACGGATGTCGGGATTGGTTACCGTCGATCATCCGTTCCCGAGGGTGCGTCATGCACCATCGTGGTTCAAGTGTTTTGGCTGTTATTCGGCGCAGGTGTAGACGGTCATATCGGCCTCTTTGTAACAAACCCGTCTCGCCTGCGCATTCAAGCTCGAAACGGGGTGGTATGTGTCCCGAAAATCGATAAGTACGCCGTGTGGAACCTCATCTTTCCACGGCCAGTCGATGTCCGGGAGCGGATATTTCGTTCCCGTAGCACGTATCAAGACCCCGGCTAATATCACGGTTTCATCTGCCGCGAGTTCCGTGGTAATGACTCCACACGCTTTTTTTGGCGTTTTGATTTCGAGATCATTGGCTGTCCACACTGCCCACCCTGGGAGTAATTCTGCCAATTCCCGCGCATGAGCCGGGCTCTCCACCAGAATCGCAACACCCGTGCTCGATGCCTCAAGGATTAAAGTCACTAACTCTGTGTCTCCGTTCACGACCGATCTGATGGATTTCTTGGTTCGCATTGCCAGTCGTTTTGCGACTTCGGCAATGCGTCGGTTGCGGCGCGGATTCTGCCAGTACAACTTCTCTTTCACCTCGAATGCGTCGGCGATCGTTCCTGGTTTGGTGCCGCGGGTGTCGAGCATGATTGCCGTTACGGGGGACTTTTCGATCTCAGGCGGATAAACCCCTCCGGCAATGACACGAAATCGCAGGTTGATGTCGTCATCCCGTGTCCATCTCACACGTGAAAACGAGAGAATGCGCAGGAATTGTCCCGAAGTAATGATTCGCAGCGAGGCATCACTCACGGTTCTCTCGGCATAGGGTAGTATCAAGAGATCAATCTCCCCCTGATTGCCCCGGGGAAGTTGGCCAATGAGCCCAACAGAAACGCGACCAGGCTGCTTCGTTTTTGCCGTATAAAGTCCCAGAAACCCATCGAAGTACGACCTCAATCGCCGCATGACCTGCCACAATAGTTTGTATGTGGGCACTGCAATGGCGATGCGTGCACTGGGATAAGCCTCAGCAACAGCGACAATTGCCTCGAAGATTGCATTGTCATTGCGGACGATGACACGCAGAGCCCGCTCACTCTCCATTCTTGCCACGATGCCCCGCACGGCTCTCAGTACTCGACTTTTCCAGTCGACAGCGCAAACCCACCGCGGTGAGTCGTTGCGGCGGTCCCTTACTGTGACCCCATAACCCAATCGCTTCAGGTAAGTGATGACTGCGGGAATTGCGCCCTGGGGCAGCCTCAGCACCTCGGAAGTCGCGCTGTGGCGTATCACTGGCGAGAACCGATCGGATCGCGCCAGGGTCACCGTGTGTCCAAGCGGCCCACTGGCGTCGAACTCCAATACATAGGATTTCAGCGAATCCCGAATCTCGGGCACGACGGGCTCCAAAATCGCGAAGTGAGTCGTTTGGATTTCGATTGTCGCTTTGGGAATCTTGGCCGCATTCATGTGATCTCCTCTCCACCTTTTGGTATCTCGTAGTCATCACCCGGACACGGTGTCGGGGGTGTTGATCCATCACAGCGACGAGATGCTATCAATGGCCAGATAATGCTTTTGACGACATCTCTGACGCCTTTTCGTTGCCGCTGGCTATTCCTGCTCATCTAACTAATTCTACTGTATCCGCTGTAAACCGTTAATTGACAGGGACTTCCGAATATTCGCTGAAAATCCATTAATGCATCCGCAACGAACACAGATTTTCA
>JAYWCL010000139.1:0-9180 GCA_043780595.1 Limnoglobus sp. | reverse complement strand
GAGCTGCGCGCTCCCCTTCACGGCGAGCAGCACCGCCGTCTTGAGGCCGCTGAACGACAGGTCGAAATAGTCGGCATCGCCGAGCCGCTGGCCCTTGTTGAGCATCGGGCGCGAAAACCGGAATCGCGTCGGGTCGCCGGTGAGCGCCAGCGCCTCGAGGTGCCGCCCGCCGGGATACGGCAGGCCAAGCAACTTCGCCGCCTTGTCGAACGCCTCGCCGGCCGCATCGTCGCGCGTCCCACCGAGCAGGTTCAACGACAACGCACTTTCGCACTGAAACAGCGACGTGTGCCCCCCACTGACGACCAGCCCCACACACGGGAAAATGTCGCGTCCGGCAGCGATTCTCGCGGCGTAGATGTGGCTATGCACGTGGTTGACCGACACCAGCGGCACGCCGAGCGCGAGCGCAAACATCTTCGCCGCCGACACGCTGATGAGCAACGCCCCGACCAGCCCCGGCGTATTGTGGACGGCGATGCAACCGATTTGATTCAGCGTGATATTCGCACGTTCGAGGGCTTCTTCAATCACGGGCAACAGGTTGCGAACGTGGGCGCGCGCGGCGATCTCCGGCACGACCCCGCCGAACCGCGCGTGGAGTTCGGTTTGCGACGCGACCACGTTCGAGAGAATTTGCAATTCGCTAGTAAACACCGCCGCCGAAGTCTCATCGCACGACGATTCGAGCGCCAGGAACAACATCGTCCGGATCCCTTTTTGAAGCGAAAATCACAACTGTGTATGTTACGAATGCGTCGTGCATGTCGTCCGATCTTTTTGAAGACTTGAGTCAATCGCGTCAAATCCGGATCGGATTGCTGCGCGAACTCTACCGCGAATGCCGATTCGTCTCGCTGGGCAGGACGTTCCGACCGATTCGGTTGCGCGATCCATTCGAGATGGAATCGTTCGAGTTGGGCGATGAATCCGAGACAAGCCCATGACTGTTCCGCCGATTCCATTGAAGAGACGACTCGATGGGCGGGTTGCCCGTACCTCGGCTGGGGGATTTGCGATGTCCCGTTGGTTACTCGTCAGCGCACTGTTCGCATCGTTCGCCACCGTTGTGGATGTCCACGCCGAGATTCCACGGCTCGGGATTTTTCGCAAGAAGAACCCAGACAAAGACGAACCGCAGCCGAAGTCGAAGCAGATCGTCGAGACGCTAAAGTCCGACACCGACGAAAAGAAACGTCAGACGGCGGCGGTGCAACTCCGCGACGAAGATCCGCGCACGAATGCGGACATTTTGCCGACGCTGATTGCATCGTTACAGCGCGACCCTTCGACGGCGGTGCGTTCGGAAGTGGCCGAGACGATCGGCAAACTGAAGCCCGTGTCGCAAGTCGCCGGAGCGGCGCTCGAGCAGACGTTCGTCTCGGACCCATCGGAGAGCGTGCGGAAGTCGTCGCAGAAGGCGCTTTGGGATTATCACCTGAACGGCTATCGTTCGACCGGTGCAAATGCGGCGATGCCGCAGACGGCCGAACCGCCGCTCGCGAAACCGAAGAGCGTCCCGATTGCCTTGCCGGTGAGTCGCCAGAAGCCGCTGACGACGGCCACCGCCGTGGCACCATCCGCCACAACACCCGCGCCGGCACGACCGATCACGACGGGAATTGGCAAAGGCGCGATCTACCCGCAAACGATCGAGCCACCGCTCGCGAAGCCGAAGGAAACCGCAATCGTGCCGCCAATGCCTTCGATTCAAGTGCCGCCATTGCAGAAGAACGACAATCCGGGGATCGCGATCCCGACGCCGGTCGAGTTGCCGAGTATACCAAAAGTGACAGACGGCGTGCCGACGATACCCCCATTGCCCGCCACGCCATCGATTCCGCCACCGAACTGACGCAATAACGAGACGGATTGATGCCCGATGCCCCGACCTACCGCGGGTTGACTGCCGATGAAGTAGCGGCGTCCCGTTTACGGCATGGGGCGAACGTCCTGACGCCACCGCCGCGCATCTCGTGGTGGCAAGAGTACCTCAGCAAGTTCAACGACCCCGTCATTCGCATTCTCATGGTGGCCGCCGCCATCGCCACCGGTGCCGGACTGCTCGAAGGCCACGTCGCCCCCGAAGGCATCGGCATCATCGTCGCCGTACTACTCGCGACGTTCCTCGCGTTTTGGAACGAGTATCGCGCGAACAAAGAATTCGACATTCTCAACAAATCGAACGACGATGTCTCGGTAAAGGTCATTCGCAACGGAACGTACACGCAGATCGCACGCCGCGACGTCGTCGTTGGCGACTTCGTTTTCGTCGAAGTCGGCGAGGAAATCCCAGCCGACGGTCGATTGATCGAAGCGGTCGGTTTGCTAATTAACGAGTCGAAACTGACCGGCGAAGCCCATCCCGTGAAGAAGCAAGTCGGCGGGCCGAAAGCCGAAGGGGCCGCGTATGGCCCCGGCGAAATGCTCCGTGGCACCACCGTCGTCGATGGCTACGCGCACGTCGAAATTACCGCCGTCGGCGATGGCAGCGAGATCGGTAAGACGCTCCGCGAAGCGACCGAAGATACGGGCGAAGTCTCGCCGTTGAACCGCCAACTCGGCGCACTCAGCAAGGTCATCGGCGTCGTCGGCTTCGGCGTTGCGGTCGTGACGTTTGCTGTGCTCGTGGGCCGCGGTGCGATCACCGGCGAACTCGTACGCAAGGGGTTGTTCGCCGGCACGCCGGCGGCCCCGCTCGCCGCTGGCGAGTGGTTCTTCATCGGCACGTTGCTCCTCGGCGTCGCCCTTGCGTTGGTCAAAGTCTGGTTGCCGATCGTGCTCGATGGGTTGGAACTCGTCGGCATCGAAATGTCGATGCCGAAGTTTCTGGAAGGCGCGATGCCGTGGCTGAAAACGATCCTCGCGGGCGGCGTACTTTTTGCCGCGCTATTGGCAGCCGGAATCGCGTGGAATCTCGTTCCCTCGTCGCCATCGGAGTGGCTGCGGCCGAGCGTGGGCAAGGCACTGCTCGGGTACTTTATGATCGCCGTGACGATCATCGTCGTCGCCGTGCCCGAAGGACTGGCGATGAGCGTAACGCTGAGCCTGGCGTACTCGATGCGCAAAATGACGGCGAGTAACAACCTCGTTCGGCGAATGGATGCCTGCGAGACGATCGGCGCAGCCACCGTCATTTGCTCGGACAAAACCGGCACGTTGACGATGAACGAAATGCGCGTCGTTGAAGGCCGATTCGCGGGTGCGAGTACCACGGGACTGCCCGACGACGATGCGCTGAAATTGCTGGTTTGCGAGGCCATTTCCGCAAACACGACGGCGCACCTGAGCCGCGATCCCGGCGAACCGGTGAAGCCCGTTGGCAACCCGACCGAAGGTGCACTGCTGCTTTGGCTCGACGCGAACGGCGAGGAGTACATCGTCGCGCGGAAGGGCTTCGCGGTTCGTACGCAGTGGACGTTCTCGACCGAACGCAAGTTCATGGGCACGCTCGGCGAAAACGGAATGTTGCACGTAAAAGGCGCGCCGGAGATCGTCCTCGATCGCTGCGATCGGATTCACACCGCGAACGGGCCGATCGCACTAACGACCGCCGACCGCATCACCGTCGGCGCGGCACTCCAGGTCGATCAGGGCCGGGGGATGCGCACGCTCGGGTTGGCGTATCGGCCCCACGCCCACGTCGACGGGCCATCGCTCGAAGATGTGGCCACAGGGCTAATCTGGCTCGGGTCGGTCGCGATTGCGGATCCCGTGCGAACCCAGGTTCCCGCAGCGGTGGCGGCGTGCCGCATGGCGGGCGTCGAAGTCAAAATGGTCACCGGCGATAACGCCGAGACCGCCCGCGAGATTGCTCGTCAGATTGGACTCTGGTTGCCTTCCGACCCCGCATCGGCGGAGATGACCGGCGTGGAGTTCGCGGCACTTTCCGACACTGCCGCAGCCGACGCAGCCGTAAAGGTCAAGGTACTTTCCCGCGCCCGCCCGGCAGACAAACTGCGGCTGGTCACTTTGCTGAAAAGCTGCGGGCAGGTCGTTGCCGTCACCGGCGATGGCGTCAACGATGGCCCGGCGCTGAACTACGCCGACGTCGGTTTGGCGATGGGCAAATCGGGCACAGCCGTCGCGAAGGAAGCGAGCGACATCATTTTGCTCGACGACTCGTTCACGAGCATCACGACCGCGATCCGCTGGGGCCGGGCACTTTACGAGAACATCCAGCGATTCATTTTGTTCCAACTGACGATCAACGTGGCGGCGCTCGGGTTGGCCGTGCTCGGGCCGTTCATCGGCTTCGAGTTGCCGCTGACAGTGATGCAGATGCTGTGGGTGAATCTCATCATGGACACGTTCGCTGCACTCGCACTCGCCACCGAACCGCCGAACCCGGCAGTGATGTCGCGGCCACCGCGCCGACCCGATGCATTCATCGTCAGCCGCGCGATGGCGATTTCGATCTTCGGCGTCGGGGCGATCTTCCTCGGATTACTCGTTGCGCTCATACTGGTGCTCTTGTCGCGGGGCGAATTGGCGAATCCCGATGTGGCGAGCCATGGCGGCACCGTGCTGTTCACCGTGTTCGTGCTGTTGCAATTCTGGAATTTGTTCAACGCGAAGTGCATGAACCGCACCGGTTCCGTGTTCCCCACACTCGGCAATAACCCGAGTTTCTTACTGATCGCCGCCGCCATCTTCGCCGGTCAAGTGCTGATCGTCCAATTCGGCGGGAGCGTATTCCGCACGGTGCCTCTCGCGCTGAATGAGTGGCTAACAATCACCGCGATCACGTCGGTCGTGTTGTGGGTGGGGGAAGCCGTTCGGCTCGTGCGCCGGTGGAGTTCCCCTTGAATCGAAACGCGGATGAAAGCGATTGAGCGGGGCCGCCACCGCCCCGCTCGCCAGGAAACTACTTCTTCAACTTCTTCACCCACGCAGTCACGGCTGCGATGTATTCTGAAGTACCGCTCACATGAAAGCTGTCTTTGTCGAGCGTCAATCGCGCCGTGTCGCCGTATTTCTTCGCCTTCGCGTCATCGACCATTACTTTACTGATCACATCGGCCAACTCGGCGGCATCCCAGTTTCCGAAGTCTTTCTTGGTGAACGTGACTACGACTTGCGTTTCCCGAAAGAGTGAGGGTGCTGGCATCCCTTTGCGTAAAACGAGAATTTCCTGTTCGAGCGCCGCGATCCGAGCCTGATACTCGGCTTCGGTCACGGTTGGCACCATCGCGATGTTCGGTACAGCGGGTGCGGCAGGTGTTGTGACCGTAGGTGGCGTCAGCGTCAGGAGATCCTTCTCGTGCAATTTCGGGCGAACTTCGAGTCGCCGGTATACGTTTAGCATTCCCTCGGCGGTTGGCTTGCGGAAGACCAGCGTTGGCGTTGGCACTTTCTGGCCGCCGATCAGATGGTCATTGATCGTGACTTCGCCGATGAAGCTCCAGCCCTTCGTTTCGCGGTCTGCGAGTATCGTTTCAAACTCCTTGCGAGAGATCCCCTTCTGCAACGGGATGTACTCGAATTGAGGAGCGGCTTGCGCTTCGAGGAGTAGTTGAACTTTACGAACGTAGGAATGGACTTCGACTTGTTTGGCAGCTTCTTCGGCCTCGGCTTTGGCCAAGAACGCCTTCGCCTTTTCCAGATTGGCTTTCAGTTGCTCGATCGTCTCGGCTTTCGGCATCATTTTTTGCATAGCCGGCTTCGCGTCGGCATTCGGCACTTGTGCCGTCGCCGAGCCGTACCAGCCGGTGCCGACGCTCATGCCGATGCCGCTGGCGACCAGCACTCCGGCGGCGAGTAGTTTGAATCGGATCATCATGCCTGTGACTCCATACGTGAGAGTGAGAACCGAACTGGGAATCGCGACACCGGGAGGAAGCAACGTCAGCGTGCGTGCGATCAGTGCCGCCGGTGCCAGCGCGACACTGCCGGTGACCCCGCCAAGCGCGAGGACACCCGCACCGAAACCTCGCTTTGCGAGGCGATCCAACATCGTTTGTTTGGCCCGCGTCAGCCGTGCGGAGAACGTGCCGAGCTTCTGGCCTAAACTGGCCGCCACTTCGGTACACGCACGTCCTTCAATGCAACACAACACGAACGCCAATCGCTGCGATTCGGGGAGTTTCTGCACTTCCTCCGCCATCGCGGCGAACGCCTCCTCCCACGTCGAATCGGCCACGGGCCGATTCGCTTCGGGTTGAGCGCTCGCCTTCTCGCGTTTCGCTCTGCGGCTGTTTGCGCGTTGTGCGTTCTTGCACACGCGGAACGCTACGCCGTGCAACCACGGGCCGAGCGGCGCGCCGGGCCGGATCGACTTCACCGAGCGTGCCAGCGTGAGGAACGTCGCCTGGAAGGCATCGTCGGCATCGTTGGGCAGCAAGTTCCGACACTGGCCCCACACGAGCCGACTGTACCGCGTCACGAGCTGCGCGAACGCATCGTCGTCGCGCTGCAAGACGTAGCGCTCCAGCAAGTCCGCATCGGGGACTTCGGCCATTAACAGCCGCACCACGCTGGGTAGTTGGGATCGTCGCACGTCGTCTCCTTCACACTAGATTGTTCGCGGAGGGGAAAGTTCTGCATGGAGTTTATTGCGTTCGATAGATTTTAGTCCAAATATCGAGCAGGCGAAAAATGACGAGTTCGCCGTCCAGTCGGTTCGTTCCTATCTTAGCATTCACGAAATTCCGAACTGCATCGACATCCTTCCCGCATGTCGAGGGGGACAATCTGTGACCGTTGAGAAAAACCCCGAACTGCCCCGCCCGTTCGACGCGAACATGGTCGAACACCTCGTCGGGCTGATGGCCAAGCACGACCTCAGTGAAATCGACTTGCACGAAGGCGAGCATCGCATCCGCCTCCGGCGCGGCGCACTGACGGCAACGACGGTCGCACCCGTTGCGGTGGCACCGCCACCCGTTGCGGCCCCGGCCCACGTGGCCGTTGCGCCGACCGCGTCTGCGGCCACCGCAAGCAAGTTGCACGAAATTAAGTCGCCGATGGTCGGCACCTTCTACTCGAAACCGGCACCCGATAAAGACGACTACGTCAAGATCGGCAGCAAGGTGAAGGCCGAAACGATCGTTTGCAAGCTCGAAGCGATGAAGCTGTACAACGACATGCCCGCCGACTGTGCGGGTACCATCGCCGAAATTTGCGTGAAGAACGGCGTGCCGGTCGACTACGACACGGTGCTGTTCCGCGTCGAACTCGGCTAAACGCGGGTTGCCAGTCTGCCGCGTTTCGCACTCCGTATTCCGCATTTGGTGAAGCATGTTTCAACGGATTCTGGTCGCCAATCGCGGGGAGATCGCCCTTCGGGTGATCCGCGCGTGTCGCGATCTCGGTATCGAAGTCGCCGTGGTTTACAGCACCGCCGACAAAGACGCGCCGTACCTGAAGCTCGCCGATCAGGCGATCTGCATCGGCCCCGGCCCTGCCACCGAAAGCTATCTCAAGATCGATCGCATCATCGCCGCCGCTGAAATCGCCAACGCGCAGGCGATCCATCCCGGCTACGGCTTCCTCAGCGAAAACTCGAAGTTCGCGCAGATCTGCCGCGAATGCAAGATCGAGTTCATCGGCCCGTCCGCAGAAGCGATGGATGCCGTCGGCAACAAGGACAAGGCCAAACAGCTTGCCAAGAAGGCCAAAGTCCCCACCGTGCCCGGCAGCGATGGCTTGCTGACGAGCGAAGAAGAGGCACTGAAGTTCGCGCACCTCGTCGGCTACCCCGTGCTGATCAAAGCCTCGGCAGGGGGCGGCGGGCGTGGGATGCGCGTCGCCCGTAACGACATCACGCTCCTCAGCGGCATGGCGTCCGCGAAGCAAGAAGCCGAGTCTGCGTTCAAAGATGGCTCGATCTTGCTAGAGAAATACCTCGACCAGCCGCGGCACATCGAAGTCCAGATCCTCGGCGACAAGTTCGGCAACGTCGTCCACCTCTACGAACGCGATTGCTCGCTGCAACGACGCCACCAGAAGCTCGTCGAAGAAAGCCCCGCACCGAACCTGCCGGAGAAGGTTCGCGATAACATTTGCGAGGCCGCCGTACGGCTCGCGAAGGCGGCAGGTTACTACTCCGCGGGTACGTGCGAGTTCCTGCTGGACAAAGACAACAATTTCTACTTCATCGAGGTCAACGCCCGCATTCAGGTCGAACACCCCGTCACGGAACTCGTGACGGGCATCGACCTGATTCGCGAGCAAATTCGGATTGCGGCAGGGGGGAAATTGCGGTTCCGTCAGCGCGACATCAAGGTCAATGGTTCGGCAATCGAGTGCCGAATCAATGCCGAAGACCCCGCGAAAGACTTCCGCCCCAGTGCCGGCACGATCACGAAATGGCAACCTCCCGGTGGCCCCGGCATTCGGCTCGACACCCACGTCGTCACCGGTTACCGCGTGCCGCCCAACTACGACAGCATGGTCGCGAAGCTCATCGTCCACCAGCCGACCCGCGTCGAAGCGATCGCCGTCATGCGCCGCGCCCTCCGCGAGTTCACCGTGGAAGGCATCCAGACGACGATCCCAATCCATCAGGAGATCATGAAGACCGCCGAGTTCATCAACGGCAAAGTCGACACGACATTCATCGAACGATCGCTTCTCGCGGGGAAGTGATGATCGTCATCCATCGGCGAAAACGGAAACGGTCTTTTTTCGCTCTTCGGAATCGACGTAAGTCACAATTGCGGACACTCCAAAACTGGTTTTTGGGGTGTTTTTTCGTCTCAAGAGGCCACTTTTCGATCGCAAATCGCCGATCCATTCCGAGGGTTTTTCCCGTATCCTGCATTCCTGTCGTGGCTTATGTCGAAGCCCTCGATTACACATCAGCCGAAACGACTGGTCGTTTCGCGACCGAATGCGACCGAAAATCGACCGAATGCGACCTTTCTATGTCATTTGCGCGCACTTCTATGTCATTTCGCGACAATTCTATGTAATTTCGCGCACGATACAAAAGTCGACTTACGTCGGATCGCCTGCGATTTTTTGACTTCGCGAATTCGCATGGGTAAGGCCAACCGAAAGCCCACGGACGCCCGTCCGTGGGAAGTCTCAAATTCTACACACAATTCGTTTGACTCTCGCCTGCGACACAATTACAAAGGCTCGGCCACGCCAGTGTGGAAACCACGATGATCGACTTGCACGTTCTCAACAAAGGGGGCCAAGGCGTCACCAGCCCGGCGGATCGGCTGTGAAAGA
>JAYWCL010000138.1:0-25797 GCA_043780595.1 Limnoglobus sp. | reverse complement strand
GGGTTCGAGCACCAACAGCATGCTTTAGAGGCCGTCTTTTCGTAAAGAGCAAGTCAAAACGCCAGAAACCAGACGCCGGAAACGCGGTTACACCCAAAGCATTGTTGACAGCGTGTTAAAGCTTAACGATCTGCCTGGCAAAGTACGCATTCAGCCTAATTTACTTTGCATGCCGGCTGTTCAAGCGGAGCAGATGCTAGATGAACCAGGTGTGCGGAATATAACTGAAATATTATCACGTCACATTTGGACTATTGGGATTAACGATACAGCAAGTTTACTGTACACATCCGATCAACCAGTCGTCAGGAATGCCAATTGTTATCTCGATGGATTCCCTTTGGTTGGCGTACTTTGTCGTGGTGTTGAGTTTGTATATCCACTTGACAGCAGACATATACTTTTAATTCTTGAGCGAAGATATTTTGTAGATATGCGACAGCTGGATACGAAATCTTTCAGCCTTGACTGCCAGCAGGTCAACAAATACAACGCGCTGCAAGTTAGAAAATGCAATCAAAGGATTTATTGCGCTGAAAATGATTTTGCATTGGCCAAACTGACTTGCGAGCAGGAGCCAACGATTTGTGATCCAAACCGGCCACGGGTGAAAGCATGGTCAACAGCAATGGAAGACATAGGTGACAAAAAACGATTCTTCACTATTGTCGCGGCACTGGAGTAAATTTGACTAAATTTAGTTTAAATTTGTAACAAGGCAATGGCACGTAAACAACGTGCCCAGGTTCTCGTTTAACCGATTCGTACGCGCAGGATTTTGCGGCCCAAGCGGATGACGGTGCCATCGGCGATGGGAACGATGGCTTTTTCGTCGGCGGGCTTCGTGCGGTCGGGGCCGTAGTTGAACGCGCCTTCTTTCAGCTTCTGGCGGGCTTCGCCGTTGCTTTTGCACAGCCCCGCGGCCACGATCAACTTCATCGCAGGGATCGTGCCATCGGCGAACTCGGACGACGCGATTTTGATCTCGTCGATCTGGTCGGGATCGCCCTTTTGTGCAAACTGCTTCGCCCATTCGGCACGCATTGCCTCGGCCACATTTGCGCCGTGATAGAACGTCACAATCTCGGCGGCGAGCGTCTTTTTGGCATCGCCCAAATGGCCCGCCAACAGCGCATCGATTTCCGCCGTCGGACGGTCCGTCAGTAGCTCGAACCACTCGCGGAGAAGCGGATCGGGGATGCTCATCGTTTTGCCGAACTGCTCTTTGGCCGCTTCGCCGACGCCGATGTAGTTGCCGATGCTTTTGCCCATCTTTTTGACGCCATCGGTGCCGCGCAGAATCGGCAGCGTTAGGCAGATTTGCGGTGGCTGCCCCGCATCGCGCTGGAGGTCGCGGCCGACCATCAGGTTAAACAATTGCTCGGTGCCACCGAGTTCGACATCGGCTTGAATTTCGACGCTGTCCCAGCCTTGCATCAGCGGGTATAGGCACTCGTGCAAGACGATCGGCACCGAAGGCACCGAGTGGAAGCGGTTCGAGAAATCTTCGCGTGCGAGGATCTGCTGCACCGTAGTTTTGGCTAACAATTTCAGCATATCGCTGAAGCCCCACTTCCCGAACCAGTCGCCGTTGGGCCGCACTTCGGCCAGCGTGACATCGACGACTTTCGCGATCTGAATCAGGTAGCTTTCGGCATTCTTCGCGATCTGTTCCGTGGTTAGACCCATACGGGAACTGTCGCGGCCGGATGGGTCGCCGACTTGTGCCGTGGCGGTGCCGATGATGAGCACGGCCTTGTGGCCGAGTTCCTGGAACTGGCGCAGTTTCCGCAGCGGCACGGTGTGCCCGAGGTGAACGTCGAAGCCGGTGGGGTCGATGCCGTACTTCACGCGAAGTGGCTTGCCGGAAGTGCGGCTGCGTTCGAGTTTCTGGCGAAACTCATCGACTTTCTCGACGTGTGCGGCCCCGCGAAGCAGGATTGCGAGTTGCTCGTCGGCGGGGAGGAAGGCGTGCGACATGTTTCGACCTTTTCAAGAGAACATCTGGTGTCGGCCGACGGCTTCAAAGGCATTCGGGATATGCCGAATGACGGGTACGCGGGCGCTGGCGGGCCAACTGATTGCGATAATGTCGAAGCGGAACGATTGATCGAGCACGCGGCGACGGGTGAGGTAGCGGATGGCGGCCTGCGTGAGTTTGCGTTGCTTGCGGAGATCGACCGATTCGATGGTGCGTAGCAGATCGTCGGAGGAAGTGGAGCGAACCTCGACGATGACAATCGTTCGTCCATCGATGGCAATGAGATCGATTTCGCCGGTCGCATCTTCGACGTTGCTGGCCACGATGCGGTAGCCGATTTTGCGTAGGAATTGGGCCGCAGATCGTTCGGATCGGCGGCCGAACCAGCGACGCCACCACGGCCAGCGGGAGAAGCTGACATCGGGTGGCGGGGTCATTTGCTATCCCGGAAATCCCAGGGTTATTTTAGAACTTACCACGAATTACACGAAACACACGAATCAATACGCTTGAAAAACCGAGTGTGGTGAAGAGATTGCATCGGGAGCGATGCATCTGATTTCCATTCGTGTATTTCGTGTGATTCGTGGTTCCCTTCAGAATTTACTTCTTCTTCGTGGCGGCTTCGGCGGCTTTGAGTGCCTTCTTCGCGGACCGCTTGCTGGTTCCGCCTTCGGCCTTCGTCTTGGCAGCGGCGTCTTGTGCGGCGCGGGTACCGGCTTCGGCTGCGGCTTTCAGTGCCTTGTCGATGACGCCTTGGCGCTTGACATCGTTCTTGATCTTCGTCTTCTTGCCGACGCGCTTCCGGAGGTAGTACAGTTTCGCACGGCGAACCATACCGGCCTTCTTGATCTCGATCTTGGCGATACGCGGCGAGTGAATCGGGAAGATCCGTTCGACGCCTTCGCCCTGGACGAGGTGACGAACGGTGACCATTTCGCGGACGCCGGTGCCGCTACGGGCGATCACGGTGCCGCTGAATACTTGCGTCCGCTCCTTTTGGCCGTCGAGGAGCTTCTGGTGAACGTCGATCGTGTCGCCGATGCGAAAATCGGGCACGTCGGATTTTTTATTCGAGGTCTCAATGATCTCGAGTAGGCGGTTTTGCATCGTTATCTCCCGTACGCGGGTGCGAAATTCGTTCGCTCCGCCGTTTCGATTGTTCGGCCCGCCATGCGGCAATGGCCCGGTGGTTTCCGTTAAGCAGCACCTCGGGCACATCTCGCCCGCGGTACACTCGGGGCCGCGTAAACTGAGGGTATTCGATACGCCCCGGCTCACTGTGGCTCTCATCGACCGCGCTGCATTCGTCTCCCAGTACGCCGGGAATGAGGCGAATCACGCTATCGATCACGACCATTGCCGGGACTTCTCCACCGTTGCAGATGAAGTCGCCGACGGATATTTCGATGGGGTCGAGTTCTTGCCGGATGCGATCGTCGAAGCCTTCGTATCGCCCACACAACAACAACAACCGCGGTTCCTTGGCCAACTCGGCCACGAACCGTTGATCGAGCCTTCGACCGGCGGGCGTGAGCATAATCACGCGACCGGGAAGCTCCGCTTTTCCGCGAACCGCCTCGACGCAATCGACTACCGGATCGGGCATCAGGACCATTCCCGGCCCGCCTCCGAACGGCCGATCGTCGACCGACTTGTGCTTACCCGTCGCCCAGTCGCGGATGTTCCATAGGTGAATCTGCACGAGACCGGCGGCGATCGCCAGTTTCAGCAGGCTCTGCGTCAGATACCCTTGGAAGAGATCCGGAAAGAGAGTCAGCACATCGAACCGGATGGCCCCGCTCTTGTAGCTGGGGTCTACGACCCCGGATGCGGAGCAATCAATCGGGGTGTCGTCCACTGCCGTTCACCGGTTCGACGGGGTGGTTACTTCGCGTCGGCGGTTTCAGCCGTCGCCTTCGCTTTGGCTGCGACGGCCATAGCCGCCTCATCCGTTTCGATCTTTTCCCACTTCGCGTTGAACTTTTTGAAGATCGCGAGGCACGTTTCGGACGCAATCGCCCCGACGCTCTGCCAGTACTTGATCCGCGAGGGGATCAAGGTGACGCGACGCTCCTTGTCCGCTACGTGCGGGTCGTAGGTGCCGAGTTCTTCGATCACCTTCCCGTCGCGCGGTTGACGCTTGTCAATCGCCACAATGCGGTAGTAATGTCGGTGCGTCCGACCCATTTGTTTCATGCGAATGACTACGGCCACAATCAATATCCTCGACGGATCTCTGGCGATTTCGAGAACGACTAACCTAGGAACCCAAGCCGAGCGCGGCTACAGCGCGACGGAAATTGCCGCGAGTTTGTCGGGAATCCCCGTTCGGAATCGACGCAAGTCCGAATTGCGGACGGATTTTTGGTCTGTTTTTGCCATTTTCGCGTCCCAAAACGCCACTTTTTGATCGCAAATCACCGATCTGAAAACGGCGGTTTTGCCGCATCTTGCACTTTTATCGTGGGTTACGTCGAGGCTCTCGATTCCACATCAGCTGCAACTATTGGTCATTTCGCGACCGAATGCGACCAAAAATCGACCGGATGCGACATTTCTATGTCATTTGGAGACATTTCTATGTCATTTGGAGACAATTCTATGTCACTCCGTGCACGACACGAATTCCGGTTTACGTCGGATCGCGTTCGATTTTTTGACTATTCGCGTTCGTGTGGGTGCGCCAACAAGCCCACGGACGAACGTCGTTTGATTACTCGTCGATCGCTTCGCTTTCGTCGTCGGGAATCATCCGCGCGAGGCGGCGTAGCAAAAGTGGATGCGTCGAGGGTCGTTCGGCTTTCTTCGTGTACTTGTTCTCTTCGACCTGAATCGACTGCCGTTCCAAGGCCGGGCGGTTCACTTGCGAGTACAAGTGCGGGCCGACGAGCAGCAGCGTCAGCGCGTCGGCCGCCGCTTCTTTGCCCACCACCGCCGCCGCCACGGCATCGCACGACAATTCGTCGAGACGCGACAACGGCTTATAAACCGCACGCAATTGCGAGCGGATCAGTTTCGTATGACCGAGCGCGTGATGCGCCATTTCGTGCGCGATGATGAACCGCAACGAATCCATATTTTGCGTCATCTGGCAACCGTAGATCACGTCGTCGACGAGGATCACAAACCGTTTCCCGCCGTGCTTGATCGCGAAGGCATTCTGCGTGTTCGATTCGAGGATGTAGATTTCGGGCATATCGATATCTAACGATTCGGCGATCTCCTCTGCCATTTCAAAGATGTCCGGAAACTGTTTCGGGCCAACTCGCAGGGCAGAACCTTTGATGCTCGCTTCAATCACCCGCAACCGGAAGAAGTAAATTGCGAATAATATTAAAAACGCCAACAAAGCGACACCGGTCGTTACGGCAGTTAACATGACGCCGGAAAAACTGAACACGACCCAGGCGATCATAACGCGAAGCCCCGTTCCCGGTTCGATGTAATCGTTCGCATCGACTGCCTTAATTGTCGCCATCAGAGTACCTCATTCAATTGGGTGAATCGTTGCTCTTTGTGGAGAGTCTACCCGTCCGACCGGATATAAAACGCAATCTTTTCGCGATTACCAAACAAAAACCCCGAACGTGGCGTCCGGGGTCGTCGATCGTGTAGCGACCGTTCTACCATTTTGCGATGGACTAGCCCTTCGCGATCATGAACTTCAACAAGTCCACGCAGCGGTTGCTGTAGCCCCATTCGTTGTCGTACCAGCTAATCAACTTGAAGAACTTGCTGTTCAATTCGATGCCGCTACCCGCATCGAAGATACTGCTGTGATTGTCGTGGATGAAGTCGCTGCTCACGACTTCGTCGGTCGTGTAGGCGAGGATGCCCTTCATGTAGGTTTCGCTGGCGCGCTTCATCGCTTCGCAAATTTCTTTATAGCTCGTCGCCTTCACGGTCTTCACGGTGAGGTCGACCACCGACACGGTCGGCGTGGGCACGCGGAACGACATGCCGGTGAGTTTGCCCTTCAGTTCGGGCAGCACCAGCGCAACGGCGCGTGCGGCACCGGTCGAGCTGGGGATGATGTTGATTGCAGCACTGCGGCCACCCTTCCAGTCCTTCTTGCTCGGCGCGTCGACCGTCTTTTGCGTGGCGGTGTAGCTGTGGACGGTGGTCATGAGGCCTTCGTCGATCCCGAAGCCTTCCTTCAACAGTACGTGAACGACTGGTGCAAGGC
The DNA here is from genome assembly GCA_043780595.1 of Limnoglobus sp. GTDB lineage: Bacteria > Planctomycetota > Planctomycetia > Gemmatales > Gemmataceae > Limnoglobus. Next base: position 19,627 of record JAYWCL010000138.1, on the reverse strand, counting down.
AGTTCGTCGTGCAACTCGCGTTGCTGATGATGTGGTGCGTTTTCGGGTCGTACTTTTCGTTGTTGACGCCCATCACGATCGTCAGGTCTTCGCCCTTGGCAGGTGCGGAGATGATGACTTTTTTCGCCCCGGCGGTGATGTGCCCTTGTGCCTTATCGGCATCGGTGAACAGCCCCGTCGATTCGATGACGTAGTCGACGCCGAGCTTGCCCCACGGGATCGCGGTCGGGCCTTCCTTCACGGCGAGGCACTGGATGCGGTGCCCGTTGACGACGAGGACATCGTCTTCAACGAGGGATGGCGACGACTTTTCGCTGTGGACCGAGCCGTTGAATTTCCCTTGCGTGGAATCGTACTTCACCAAGTAGGCGAGGTTGTCTGCGGGGACGAGATCGTTGACGGCCACGATGTCGATTTCTTTACCGAGGAGGCCTTGTTCGACGAGCGCCCGGAACACCAATCGACCGATGCGACCGAAACCGTTGATACCGACTTTCACAGCCATGGACGTTCGTCTCCGCAATGGGGAAGCCCGCGACCGGAGGCCGGAGCTTTGCAAAAAGTAACTTTCCCAACTAATTTATGGATGCGCGCAGAGGTTGACAGCGCCTACGGAGTTTCTGCCGTGGCAAACGTGCAGAGTAGTCCCCAAGTGACGTGAAGTTCCAGTTGGCGGTGTTTTCGGGTCAACTCGGTTCTGATGTTCTAGTTTTGGCAAAGGTATGGACGCATCGCTTCGAGAGGGAATTCACGTCATCAGAACCTTAGCAGGCCATGGTTTTCGGGCCTGAAAGGCTGATAGAATCGGCCCTTCAGGCCGGAAACCGGCCCCTCTCCGAAACGGAGAGGGGAGCAAGTGGTATCAGAAAACGGATCGAAGTCGTCGCTGAAATGCGACACAAAGGTCAACTTCACATCACCAAGCGGCAAACGTGCCGAATGCACCCCCGATTTCCGCAACTTCAATTGCCGATTATGCCGATGAATAGGATTAACCGGCGGTCGGTTGGGGTGCGGATATGCTCAAGCGTTTGGAGTTAATTGGCTTTAAGTCGTTTGCCGACAAGACGCGGTTCGATTTTGCGCCGGGCGTGACGGCGGTCGTCGGCCCCAACGGCAGCGGCAAATCGAACATCGTCGATGCCGTCAAGTGGATTCTCGGCGAACAGTCGGCGAAGAGCCTGCGCGGCGGCGAGATGGCCGACGTGATTTTCAACGGCTCCAGTACGCGCAAAAGCCTCGGCATGGCCGAGGTGACGATGACCTTCGATAACTCGAAACGGCAACTTCAATTCGATGGCGATGAAGTCCAGCTGACGCGGCGCGTCTACCGCGACGGTCAGGGCGAGTACCTCATCAACGGCGCACTTTCGCGGCTCAAAGACATCAAGGAAATGTTCCTCGGCAGCGGCGCGGGGCAGGGCGCGTACAGCATTATCGAGCAGGGCCGCGTCGATGCGCTGCTCGTGGCATCGACGAAAGATCGTCGGCAAATCTTCGAGGAAGCGGCGGGGATTAGTCGATTCAAATCGAAAAAGATCGAGTGTTTGCGCAAGCTCGAAAAAGTGGATGCAGACCTGCACCGCGTCCGCGATTTGTTGCAAGAACTGGAAAAGACGGTACGCACATTGAACGCGCAGGCGGCCAAGGCGCAGAAGTATCAGGAGTATCACGCGCAACTGCGAACGCAGCGAATCGCCTTGGGTTTAAGCGAATATCGCGAACTCGCCGAGACGGTGGCGTACCAAGAAGCGTTGCTGGCGAAGCTGCGTGCGGAGGTTGCCGATGCCACGATGCAGACCGCAACGGGTGAAACGACGGTTGGCAAACTCGATTCGGATTACGCCCGTGCCGACGAGGTATTGCGCGAACACGAGAAGCGGTTGAGCGAAGCGCGACAGCAGATTGCGGAGTTCGAGGCGGCGGTCAAATCGCAGCGAGAACAGGCCGCGAACCACGACGCGGAATTGTTGCGGACGGGACAACAGCGGATCGCGCTGACGGTCCGTTTGCGAACGCTGGAAACCGAAACCGCGAAGGCGACCGACGAAGCCACACACGCGGCGGAACTCGTGCGTGCCGAACAGCAACGCGCCGACGATGCAGCCACGACACTGAACGCGGTGATCGCCGCGTTAGCGCAAATCGGGAAGCAGATGCAAGCCGATCGCGAAGAGCAATTCGCGATCGTCGGCCGCGCGGCACAGTGGCATTCGACCGCAGACATGACGGGGTCGCAAGTCGAGCGTTTGCAGCGCGACCGGACGCGGAAGCGCGCCGAAGGCGAACGAGCGACCGCCGAAGCCGAGGCAATCGGCCGCGTGCTGGCGGACCTATCGCAAAGCGATGCCGAGGTGCAACAGAAGCTGGCTGCCGCGAAGCGGGCACTTCAGGAATTGCTGCAAAAGCAGGCCGAATTGCGCCGGCAAGCCGAGGCGCTGCAACCGGAACTGGATGAACTGCGCGAGCGCCGCAGTGCCTCGCGGGGCCGTGCGGAAGTGCTCGATGGCCTCGAGAAAAACCTCGAAGGCATCGGCGCGGGGGTGCGGGCGGTGCTGGCGTCGCGCCGGCAAACGCCCGCGATTCTCGGCCTCGTTGCGGACCTGCTCACCGTACCCGGCCACGTCGCGCCGCTCGTCGATATCGTCCTCGGCGATGCCGCACAGCGGTTCGTGTTGCGGGCCGGTTCGGACATCGACAGCATCCTGAACGAACTCGGCACGCTACCCGGCCGCGTCGGTTTTGTGCCACTATTAAACATCGACCGACAACGCGATGTCACTCCGCTACCGGAGTCGCTGTTGCACGTCGTCTCGTTCGAGCACCCGGACCTCATCGGGCTACCCGAACGGTTGCTCGGCAACGTGCTGTTAGCCGTCGATTTGGCGCACGCGCGAAGGCTGTTGCTCGACCATCCGCGACACCGCATTGTCACCCGAACGGGGGAACTCCTCGAACCCGATGGCACGATTGTCGTCGGACCACCACGCGGCGAAAGTGGCATCCTTTCGCGGAAGAGCGAACTGCGCGAATTGCGGATTCAAATTGCCACGATGGACGTGCGAATTGCTGCAATTGAAGCCGGACAGACGCAGTTTCGCAACCGGGCCGATGCGCTCGATGCACCGATCGGCGGGCGCGAAGCGGAGATCGGCGCACATGCCGGCGAAGCGGGAAACTTGCGCGAGCGGATCGTCGAACAGCAACAGAAGCAGACGCGGTTAACCGAGTTGGCGGAGTTGGTAACCAGCGAGGAAATGATCCTTTCGGGGGAGATTCAGAAAGCGGAAAAGTCGTGGCAAGCGGCGTTGTTGCAGGCGCAGGAAGCCGACCAAGCGGCATTGGCGGTGAAGCGGCGTTTGGAGAATGCCGATGCACAACAGCGGGCATCGGAACGGGAACGCGAACAACGCCAAGCCGCGGACACTGCCACCCAAGTGTCACTGACTCGCGTGAAGCAACAGTTAGCGGGGTTGCAGGCACGCAGCCACGAGTTGGCGGGGGAGTTGCGGCAACGCAAAATCGATGCGCTGAATATCGCGAACACGGAACGCAGCGCGCGCAGTCGACAGACCGAGAATCAACTGGCGATCTTGCGGGCGACGGCCTCGGCGGCGATGGCATATGCGGAAAAAGACGTACGGCAGGCGAGCGTCCGCGAGTGGGTTGCCCGCCGCGATACGCTTCGTACGCAGCGGGATTCGGTGCAAAGCGAGCTTCGCAACGTGCGCGATTCGTGGAAGCAACAGCAAGACCACGCCCACGCGCACGAACTGACGGTGCGCGATTTGCGCAACCGCCGCAACACGATTGCAGCCCGCATTCAGGACGATTACCAGATCGACTTGGCCGCACAACTGGCGAGCAACCCGGAACAGCCACACGCCATCGTCGGGGACGATGCGCAAGACGACATTGAAGAACTCAAACGAAAGATCGCGAAACTCGGCAGCGTCAACCTCGAAGCACTCGAGCAATTGAACGTCGAAGAAGCCCGCGAGAAGTCGATTCGCAAAGACTACGACGATCTCATGGGCGCGGCTAAATCTCTATTGGAGATCATCGAGAAGATCAACGTCGATAGTCGCAAATTATTCAACGATACTCTCAATGTGGTGCGCGTACATTTCCAAGATTTGTTTCGCAAACTCTTTGGCGGCGGCATGGCGGACATCGTCCTCGAAGACCCAACGGACGTCCTCGAAACGGGTATCGAGATCACTGCCAGACCGCCGGGGAAGGAACTGCGCAGCATCTCGCTGTTGTCCGGCGGAGAGAAAACACTAACGGCGGTGGCGCTGTTATTGGCCATGTTTCGTAGTAAACCGAGTCCGTTTTGTCTGCTCGACGAAGTCGATGCTGCACTCGACGAGGCCAACACGGCGCGACTCGCCGAGGTCATCAAGGACTTCCGCAGTACCTCGCAGTTCATCATCATCACGCACAAAAAGCGTACGATGGTAATGGCCGACGTCCTACATGGAGTCACCATGCAAGAAAGTGGCGTGAGCAAACAAGTCGCCACACGCATTGACGATTGGCCCGATGAGGCGAGCGAAATGAAAGCTGCCGCGTGAGTAGTGGCGAGTGATGAGTGGCGAGTGGCGAGTGGCGAGTAAAGAGTGATGATTGATGAGTGAAGGAAATACTGATGGGATTGTCTTCTGAACAGATTCGCGTTTCGCTCGATGCGCTGACAACGATCGAGCCGCGGTTTGGCATCGCGATTGCGCAGGTGGGTTATCCCGAGCCGCGGGTTCGCGCGCCCGGTTATGCGACGCTATTCCGAACGATCGTCGGTCAGCAGGTGAGCTTCAAGGCGGCCGATGCGGTCTGGAAAAAACTGGAGGCTGCGTTAGGCGATGTCGCCGATCCGCAAACGGTCGTGGCAGCATCGTTCGACGAGTTGCGTGCCTGTGGATTGTCTCGCCAGAAGCAAGGTTACGCACGCAGCTTGGCCGAGCATCTGATTGCGGGCGAACTCCCTTTGGATGCGCTGCCTACAGACGACGAAGACGCAATTGCACTGCTCACAAAGGTGAAAGGCATCGGGCGTTGGTCGGCGGAGATCTATTTGTTGTTCGCCGAAGGCCGCCCCGACATCTGGCCCGCTGGCGATCTGGCCGTGCAAATTGACGTCGGCCACATCCTGCAATTACCGGAGCGGCCCACCGAGAAAGAGGTGAGGGCCATCGGCGAAGTGTGGCGACCGCACCGTGGGGCGGCCGCCATCTTCGCGTGGCACCATTACATGCAAGTCACGTGACAATTACACCAGTTCCGTCACCAGATCGCGGTCGTCGAGGATGTACATCGGGCGACCGCTGCCGTTCGGGAAGGTCGCGGCGGAGTCGATGCCCATCGCGCGGTACAGCGTGCTGAGTACGTTCGGCACTTTGTACGGGCGATCCTTCGGGTATTCGCCGCGTGCGGAACTCGCACCGATTGCTTGGCCCATTTTCATGCCGCCGCCCGCTACCATCGCGCTCATAACGGGCGACCAGTGATCGCGGCCCGCATCGGAGTTGTTGATCTTCGGCGTTCTGCCAAACTCGCCCCACGCGACCACGACGACATCGTCGAGCATCCCGCGATCGCTGAGGTCTTGAATCAGGTTCGCGACGCCGCGGTCGTAGTTCGGCAGTTGCTTTTTGAGTTCCTTGAAGTTGCTCGTGTGCGTGTCCCAGCCGCCGTAGCTGAGCGTGACGCAACCGACCCCGGCTTCGATGAGCCGACGTGCGGTCAGGAACGTCTCGACGCCCTTGTATCGGTCCAGCGTTCGCGGTTCTTCGTGCTTGAGGTCGAGCGCCTTGCGGACGGTGCCGGAAGCGATCATGTCGAAGGCGCGTTGCGTGAAGGCATCGAGTCCCTTCATGGTTCCGCTGGCGTCGATGTCGCGGCGAACGCTGTCGAACTTGCCGAGGAGATCGCGTCGCTCGTCCATCTTGTTCATCGCGAACTTCGCCCGCAAGTTTTCGCGGCCCGCACCATCTGGGGTGAACGGACGGTGTGCCACGCCGAGGTAGCCCGGTTCGGTGCCGGTACTCATTCCGCGAAGCGAAACGTACGGCGGCACGTCTTCGATACCGCCGCCGAGTTTCGACATCACCGAGCCGAACGACGGGTGGCCGACGGTGCGGTTGACTTGTTCGGGGTAGCCGGTCATCACGTACGAATCGCTGTGTTCGTCGACCGAAACCAGCGAGCGAATGACGGAGAGTTTGTCGAACATTTTCGCCTGCATCGGCATATGCTCGCTGATCTGCACGCCGGTGACGTTCGTTTGAATCGGCTTGAATTCGCCGCGAAACTCGGACGGCGCATCGGGCTTCGGGTCGTACATGTCGATGTGGCTCGGGCCGCCGGGCAGGTAGATCATGATCGCCTGTTTCGGCGTCGTGGAAGTGCCCTTCGTGGCGGCACTCACCCGCAACTGATCGGCGAGCGTTAGCCCCGCACCGAACGCGCCGAGCGCGAGGAAGTTCCGGCGATGGATGTTATCGCAAAATGGCTGACGCTGACCGAGGAATGTGAACATGGCAGAAAAGCTCCGGGCAGGTGGGAACCGAACGAGAACACTGGCAGTTGATACAGACGATACCCTCGTTTATTCGAGCACGCAATAGATTTCGCAAAAACTTTCAAACGAATGTCGCCAGTTTTCGTCGCGTTCGCCAGTAGACGTCTTCCATGAGGATGTGTGCGAACTCGCCGTTGCGGCCGATGCTGTATAGCCCGTCGATGCCGGTCGATTCGCCGAACGCCTTTCGGTCGGCTTCGTACTCGTTCAGGTAAACCGGATAAGCGATCGGCGTGCGGAGTACGCGGCAGCCCAGGTAGCGCTCCTTCACGTCGGGGATCATTTCGCGTAAGGCTTCGACGCACTTTTCTCCGAGTGCGTCGTCTGGCATTTGCCAGAGTTCATCGTTGACTTGGCAACCGATGTCGGCGGTGATGAGCGTTTTGCCATCGGGCACCAACCACGGCAAGCCGGTGCCGATCTCGCTGAGCCGAAAGAACGGATACTGTTTCTCGGGCGTCCAGGTGACGACATTCGGTATCAAATCGCGGCCGCGGAACCGCAAGTTGACGAAGATCATCGGCCGATAGCGAAAGCGGGCCAGGTGATCGAGCCGGTTCGTTCCCTTCACGATCTTCGGTAGTACGTGCAACGGGGCGGTCGTGATGACGGCCGAGGCATCGATGTCTTTATCCGCCACGCGAACGCCGGTGACGCGGTCGTCGATCACGTGGATCGACTGCACCGGCGATTCGAGCGAAATGCACGATTTCACTTCGTCGGCCATGCGTTCGCAGATCGCGCCGATGCCCCCATTCGGGTAAACGTGCCAAACGTGCGGCGACTCCGGCACCGACGACGAATAGCCGACTGCCACCGTGCGACCGGTGAAGCGGGCGGCGGCGTGCAACATCATCGTCCGCGGCAAACTGCTCGTGAATTTATCGCCGACCGACGGCGCGAGTTCGGCAGCGGGCGCACCCGACCACGCTTCGGTAATCGGGATGGCAATCTCGCGAGCCAACTCGTTTCCGTAGGCGTTTTCGTACCATTCGGCGGCGTTACGGGGTTTGCCGCGGAACGGGCTTGTGAACTTCTTTGCGAAGGCGCTCGTTACGAAACGCGCTTGGCGCATCAGGCCGAACGGGTACGAACTGCTGCGTCCGTTCTGCCAGACACTTTCCCCGTAGCGTGGCATATGCCGACAAATCGCCGAGACACCGACGGCCGCGGCGAGGCGATTCGTGATGAAGTGCGCGCCGAAGTCGTACGTGAAGCCGTCCGCGTCTTGGAAGCTACGAGCGAGACCGGCAACGGCTTTGCCCGCTTCAAAAACGCGAACTTTCCGCCCGTGGCGCTGGAGGAACGTGGCCGCCGTGAGGCCCGCAAGCCCCGCCCCAATGATGACGATCGGCGCGTTGGCACTCATGGCTGCACCTGCGATTCCGCTGGCCGCTCGAATACCGCCTGAAGGATGCCGCCGCACCCGAACAGATTCAGAAATCCATCCCACACGGTGAATATCGAGAGCGCGACGATGCCCTTCAAACTGAAACGATTCACGCACCACTTGGGGAATCCCCAATCGTCGAGCAGATTGCGAATCGAGTACACCCAGTTCACCGGACTCATCGCCGAACGAACGCGAACGGGGGCCAAACCGGCCACCCGCGCGAGACCCGTGAGGTTGTGCGAATTGAACAAATACAGGTGCCGTGGGAAGTGATACCCGCCCCAGTGCCGCCCCCGGAACAGCCACGCATCGGGCGATGCGGCATTGTCTGTCACCACGACGACGCGACCGCCCGGCTTCAGACAATTGCGGATGGCAACGAGCAACGCCTTCGGATCGGGCACGTGCTCGATCGTCATGATGAGCAGCACGAGATCGTACGTTTCGCGCGGATTATCGAGCGTTTCGATTGTGCCCTGGCGAACATCCAAACCCCGCGCATGACCGGCGCGAATCGCGCGTTCGTCCGCATCGATTCCGTCGAGCGTCCAGTATTTGGAACCGTAGTCGCGCAAAAGGCTGAGGTGAAAACCGTCGCCGCAACCGACATCTAAAATGCGCGCATTTGCAGGCAAACCGCGACACCATCGGAGCAACCGTCGGGCTTCGAGTCGGCGACGGATGCGGTATACGAGGCCAAACTCCGCCGCATCGAACTGGAAGGCGTGATAACTGTCCGGATAAATTCGCGCCATCGCCGAAAGTGCGGGCCGCGGGTTCAAATACACCATCTGGCAGCGTCGGCAACGGACGGCCAAAAACGAATCTGGGCTGGTGCGATACTCGAAGTCTTCGCCCACCGCCACGGGGTCGACATCCTCGACCCCGCAGAGGCAGCACAGCGCCGGTTCCAAGTCGAGTCCGACACCAGCCTCGTTCATTTTAGAAGAATCTCAAAGAGTCGATTCGACGGTCGTTGCGTACCTCAGATAAATAGTTAGCACGGAAATTTCCGCGAAGAGAGCTGGCCGCGGTTAGAAATCCGTACCGTTTCAATAAAAGCGACGACGCCTCGCGGCGAAATCGTTTATACCGGTGGTGGCTCAACTAAGTTTCCGGAGCAATATCCGTGGCTGCTGCGCGCACTTTCTCGATGGGCACATTGCTCTTCGGCCTGTTCATCGTCGCCTTCAGCCGCAAAGTGATCCGGTAAAGTGGACGGGATTATAATTCGAGTGGGGTGATTCGATACGGTTTTGTTAGCCCGACGCGCGAGTTTTGAAGTTGCGCTTTCTCGATCCGGAATAGCATGTACCCAGATCGTCTTCGAGCCTGAAAGGCTCGTTCTACCAGCCCAAGGCGAAGCCGGCGTAGCCGCGAAGCCTTGGGTACCGCCGCACCCACGATTCGGCCCTGAAAGGGGCCGTTCAGACAACATCCGTAGCAAAACCTCACCGCAAACAGGGCGGTGAACGGCCCCTTTCAGGGCCGATGGACATTCTAACAACGATACCCAGGCCTCCGCTCGCTTTGCTCGCTCCGACCTGGGCTGACAGAACCGGCCCTACAGGCCGTAAGATTGGCAATTGGAAACGCAAGTGGTCCAAAAACCCGTGTCGAATCACCTTGCTCGAAGTATAAGACAATTCCAGTTGAGCTTGCCCGATGAATCCGCATCGGGTTAGGCTGACTCTCGATCCATCATCGGGAGCATTCGTATGGCGAGTAACCGGAAGCGGATAGCAGGTATTGGGCTGGCGATCGTAGCGGCGATTACTGCGTATGGGGCATTGCAGTATTCCGAACTTCGCGCCCGTTACACCGAACATCGCCTGAGCGGCGCGACGACGCACGAAGAACGTCTGATCCTCGCCACGCAGTTATTCAGATCCGGTGAAGCAGGGCAGAATCGCTTGTTTCAAAACCTCATTTCTAGCGATGAGGCGATGTGTACCAGCATCGGCGAGGCAATTCAAACGTCGCTCGCAACCCTGCCTGCGATCGATCCGCAACGAGCCGAATACGCAAATCGCATCCTTGCCACGTACGAAAACGACAGCGAACCGGGGCAGGTTGCGGTGCTGAATCTGGCACCGGAGTTCCTGAAATGCTCCGACCCCGCGATCCTCGACAAAGTGCGCGTTGTCGTGAAATCGGGTCTCGGCTCCAGCAATTCCGTTCGCGCGATCGCCGCGAAAATCGCCGCCCGACCGGGAATGAAACTCCATTTGGAACTGCAACCGTTGCTGCACGACGCAGAACCTTCGGTACGTGCCTCCGCGTTACTCGGCGTCGGCACTGCGAACGACACGACATTGCCCGACGATGAACTTTTCCGCTGGCTGAACGATCCCGCAAGTGAAGTTCGCACAGTGTGCGAAGCGGTTTTGCAAACGCGCGGCCGATCCGCCACGGACATCAACATGGGCCGACGGCTGACGCACCCGAACGCCCCCGAGCGGCTTTCACTGTTGCTCGACTTGGCCGAGGAACCGGGGCGCGACGTCGGCCCGTGGCTCGAATGCCTGAGCCGCGACCCTGAACCCGCCGTTCGTGCCGCCGCCGCCCGCGTCGCCATCGAAACGAAAGTCCTGTTCGCTAACTGGATCGAAGTGCTCGCCCGCAGCGACCCCGACGCGACCGTGCGCCAAGTCGCCACGTACCACCGTACCCGCGCCAATGGCACTTTGACGCCAACGAGTTACGCGCCTTAAATCCAAGTCTTCCTTACGGACTTCCACGGCTCATGCGGATCGTACACCTGACGGCGAGTACTTTTTTCGGCGGCCCCGAACGGCAGATGCTCGGTCTCGCCGAGCACCTTTCTGCGCCGTTCCAAACGTCGTTTCTATCGTTCTCCGAAGGCGGACGATGCGAGGCGTTTTTGGAAACCATTCGCAGAGCCGGTTTTGAAGCTGCAGCGATCGCGCACGACACGCCACACGTTCGTGCCGCGATCCACGACGTAACGACGAAGCTGCTCGCGATGAAAGCCGACATCCTGCTCACGCATTCCTACAAGCCGAACGTGCTCGGTCGGATTGCGGCACGCCGGGCGGGGATTCCGATCGTTGCGGTGTCGCGCGGTTGGACGTGGGAGAATTTCAAAGTCCGCATGTACGAACGCTGCGACCGCTTCAACCTTCGCTACGTCGATCGCGTTGTGGCAGTGTCCGATGGGCAAGCGGAAAAGATCCGCACCGCGGGCGTGAAACCCGACCGCGTGACGGTGATACGCAACTCGGCACGTGTGGACGCTTTCGCCGAGAAGAACCCCGAAGGGCAGCGCGAACTGCAAGCGATGTTCGCAGACAATCCCGCGTCGCGGCTCGTAATTTCTGCAGGCCGCTTATCGCCCGAAAAGGGGTTCGACGTTCTCGCACGTGCAGCACGTAAAGTTCTCGAAGTCGAACCGAACGTCGGCTTCGTACATTTCGGCGAAGGGAACGAACTGCCGAAAATCGAGGCACTGATCCGCGAGTTCGGTATCGCGAAACGGTTCATTCTCGCGGGTTTCCGAACGAATATCGACAAATATCTGCCGTGGGCCGATCTCGTCGTGTTGCCTTCGCATACCGAAGGATTGCCGAACGTGGCGCTCGAAGCGAGTGCGGCGGGTGTCGCCGTTGTCGCAACGCGAGTCGGCGGAACGCCCGAGGTGATCGCCGACGGCGAGACCGGTTTGCTCGTTCCGCCGGGGCAACCCGACGCGATGGCCGCCGCAATTCTTCAGTTGCTTCAGGACGATTCCACGCGAATGCAGTACGGCGAAGCGGGACGACTACGCATGAACGAGCGATTCACATTTGCATCGCAGGCAGCAGAATACGTGCGGTTATTCGAGCCATTCGCGATCGCGAAACGCAGAGTGGGCTAACCCATGCCACCGCTTCGCGTCTGTTTCGCCATCGACAATCTCAGCCGGGCAGGCACCGAATCGCAACTGCTTGCGCTCATAAGGCACCTCGACCGTTCGCAGGTCGAACCATCGCTCGTGCTACTCGATGGCGAAGGCGACGAATCGCGTTCGCTCGAACCGGCGGACTGCCAAATTACCCGTCTCGGCGTGCAGAAGTTGTTTCACCCGAAAGCCGCGCGGGCCGCGTGGCGGTTGCGCCAAATCTGGCACGAGACTCGTCCCGATATTCTGCAAGCGTACTTCCTCGACGCCTCGTATTTCACGGTGCCAATCGCTCGCAGTTGCGGCATCGGCGCGATCGTCCGGGTCCGCAACAACCTCGGTTACTGGCTCACTCGAAAGCACCGCATCCTCAACCGAATCATTCGCCCGATGGTGACGGTTTCGCTGACGAATTCCGAGTCCGGGAAGCAGGCACTCATCGAAGCGGATCGGTTGCCCGAACGGCGCATTCGCGTCATCGAAAATGGCGTCGATCTCGAACGCTTCGCCGCAATTCCCGAACCGTTCCAGCGGCCGGAAGTGGTCGTCGGCTGCGTGGCGAATCTGCGTACGGTGAAGAACATCGACGGGCTAATGCGGGCGGCGAAAATCGTCTGCGCGTGTTACCCGCACGTGCGGTTCCGTGTGGCCGGCGATGGCGAGCAACGTGCGGAATTGCTGGAATTGCAAGCCTCATTGCGTCTCGGCGACCGCTTCGAGCTGACGGGCGCGACGTCCGATGTGCCGAACTTCCTCAGTGGCGTCGATATTGCCGTATTGCCATCGCACTCGGAGGGTATGTCGAACGCGCTGCTCGAATACATGGCCGCCGGGCGTGCGATTATCGCCACCGATGTGGGTGCGAATGCGACTGTTCTTGGCGGGACGGGTACCGTGATTCCGGCACGAAGCGATGCGGCACTTTCAACGGCAATTTGCGATGTACTCGCGAATCCAGAGTCGGCCCGCGTTCTTGCAAAACGTGCGCGGCAGCGGGTCGAATCCGAGTACAGTCGCACCGCGATGGTGCGACGGTTCGAGGCATTTTATCGCGAGATCAGCCGTTCTTCGCGAGTCGCTTCTTCCGGTTGACCGACTGTGCCGCAGGTATCGCATCGGGTGGCGCTTTCAGCGTGCCGAGAAACGCGAGCAGTGCCGCCTGTTCCGATGCGGGCAGCTTCGCGAATCGGTCGCCTGCGACTTTGCCATCTCGGCGGTGTCGAACAATCGCTTGCTGCAGGTTCGAGGCCGAACCATCGTGCAGGTACGGTGCGGAGTCGGCGACTCCCCATAATGGTGGCGTTCGCCATTCGTCGGGCCGTGGCACCCACGATGGTCGCGCGTTTTCGACCGGCGGTTCGGGGCCGTACGGGCCACCGTTCGGGAGTGGCTCTTCGAGGCTGTAAAGCAAGAAGTCGCTGTACACGCCCTTCACGCCGCCGATGTCCGGCACGTGGCACGTCGCGCAGCCGGTGCTTGCGAACAGCGTTTTGCCGTGCTTCGCCAGTTGTTCACCGCTCGATGTTGACGGGATGATTTCCACGGGCCGTGGCAACGTGTCGCAGAATGCCATCAGGCTCGCGAATTGCTTTTTGTTGAGGTCGGGTGGCACGTCGTGATTGACCGTTTGCTTCAGCGGTTCGGCTTGTGCGCTCGTCGGTGTACCGAGGCCCAACTCGTTGGCACATGCGGCGGCGACGAACTCTTCGAGCGTCGCGAAGTTCGCTTTCCAGCCGAATCGACCGATGCGGCCATCGGCAAGGAAACTGACCCGACCCGTTGGTATCGTGTCGAAGTCCATCTTCATTTCGCTGATGTTCGCACGGAACGCCCGGCTACGATAGTTGTGCAAAATCGCCCGCGTGGAAATGCGGTCGATCCAGCCGATGCCGAACATTGCGGTCGTTTGTACGGAGAGCGTGCGGATCGGATCGACGTCGGGTTTCTGTGTCGGAATGTAACCGCAATGGCCCGGCGGGGGTGGTGGCGGCGGTGGAAACTTGATGACGGGGTATCGCGCCTTGAGCGTGGCCATCGATTCTTGTTCGGAAGCATTGACGCTGAAATCGTGTAGCACTCCGGTGACGTACTCGTTGCGGCCCGGTTGCGGGAGGATTTCAAAGTGCGTGGCATTATGCCCGACTTCGCCACCACCGCCGACGCCGCCTTGGAAGTGACACGCCACGCACGACTTCGCGTTGAACACCGGCCCGAGGCCATCGCCACTCGCCAGCGGATCGTTGGCGGTCCATTCGTGCTCGAACAACTCGCGGCCCGCCGCCATCTCGGACGCGCTCGCGCTCGGCCCCCAGATTACGGGAATGCCCGTCGAGAACAGGTACCAGTAGATGGTGAAGCCCGCGATGCCCAACAATCCGAAGCCGAACAACCGACGCTGACCAGCAAGGGACATGCGACGCATGACTAGTTGCTCCACGAGTGACGTGTGACCGACACACACAGATTAAACCGAACCGCGAACCGAGGCAAGCAGAAAACGTGCAAGTCTTATTTCCCATCCGGGGTCAACACCTTTTTGATCTTCGGATCGTCGGTGCGTTTGGCGATGTCGGCCAGTGCGTCGCGAATCGGTTTGGCTTGGCACCACGTGACCGACTGGATGAACTCGACTGTTGCGATGCGATTTTTCACGTCGCGCTGCATCGATGCATCGGAAGTCGCAACCGAGACATCGAGCGATTTTAAGCGTGCGGCAATGAGTGGGGCTGTCTCTTCGGGGAAGTAATACAGCAAGCGGATCGTCGCCTCGATTTGATAGCGGCTACCTTCGGACCAACCGGCTAACGTCTTACCGTTGAAGATGCCTTCGGTGGCATAGTCGATGAGCAACGAATCGAGGAGTAATTTGGTCGGTTCTTTGCCCGCCCAGATTGCTCGCAGTTGTTTCGGTGCATCGGGGTACGATGTCGTACTGTTGACGACGACGATTCCAGTCGGAACGTACTTCACCGCTTCGTATGGTCGACCGACTATCTGACCGATGGCAACGAAGCAAATGTCGCCGACTTTTACGGTGTACCTTTTTTGGAACCCGCTCTCGAAATCCGGATCCGTACTTTCTTCTTGTCTACCGAGTTCTCGTTTCCCGAACGCTCGTGTTTCATAGGGATTGACGGGGTTGCCGAGGATTTCAGCGCCGCCAACGATCAGCGTGCCGAAGGAATCGCTGACTCGCAGCAGAGTGGGCGTTGGATCGTCGACAGCTGCCAACAGGAACGGTAGCGCGACGGGGCCAGTTGCGACCAAATTACGGAATGCCTCGGAAGTGCGATGTTTTTTGCCGTCGAAAAGAATCACTTGCCGACGTCGCTGGCCGGGTATTGGCGCGAAGTTCTGCCCCGACTCGGAACCGGAGAAGCCGATGTCCGGGCTTTGCGTATCTGCCAGCGCAGCGATCCAGGCGACGATTTGCGCCTTTTGCTCATCGGTGACACGGGCACGCGCGGGCAAGTTTACGACAGGAATTTTGCCGAGGCGGACATCGAGGTGCGCGATGTCCAAACCCTCTTTCGCGGCCAACACCGGATCGATTTTGGCGATGGCCTCTGCGGCCGTTTTTCGATGCGAAGAATCGAGTTCGCGATTGCGGACGATAGCCATGAGTACAGGTAACGCAACCTTCGCGTCCGGCCCGATTTTGCCCAAGGTTTCTACGACATCATTGTCGTTCGGTTGCACTGCCAGAATTTGAATTAAGAGCGGCACAACTGCTTTGGCTGCCGCTCCAATTTCGCCCAATGCAACGATTGCGTTGTCATTCTCCAGGCTCATCCGATCTTTCACAAATTCGATCAGATGCGGTACGGCAATCGCGGCATCGGGGCCAATCGAACCGAGTGCGCGAATGATCGCTTTACGCAATCCTCCTCGACTCGAATGAATGTCCTCAAGCCGTTCCATCACGAAATTGTAGGGGCGACTTCCGAAGCATTCTTTCACGAAACTCGTCACCGGGCGCAGGTTGCGACCCGTTCCGAAAACCAACGCGACGCAACGGTAAAACGAATCGTCGGTCTCTTTCAATAATTGCTGCAGTGTCGGTACGGCTTCCTTTGCGGCTGGCCCGATCCGTGCGAGTGCGAGTACAAAGTTCCTCCCGTTGTGGCGTTGTTGTTTGTCGCGTAACACAGCGATCAACACCGGAACGGCTGCCGCAGCCGCAGGCCCGATAGATCCGATTGCGTTGGCTGTACTCCAACGCACACCGTCCAACCACTCCACACCATCATCCTTTACGGTTAATAACTTCGCGAGCGCCAGGATCGCTGGCCCCGGCTTGCGAACCAATTCGCCAAGTGATGCGGCGCTATTTTCGCGAACACCGGCATCGGGATCGTTCAATCCCTTGATGAGAGCCGCAATCACTTCATTCGTTGCGATTCGCATACTGCCGAGGCTACCGGCAGCAGAAACGCGAACGTGCGAATTCGCATCATTCATGGCAGTCAGAAGAAGGGGAACTGTCTCGACCGGTCGCGGTCGTATTAGCCCCAAACACATCGCCGCACCGGCGCGAACACCAGGCTCACGCTGTTTCAGTGCGGCAACCAGGCTCGGCACCGCTGCCGTCTGGTAGTCGGAAAGGGTTTCTACGAAACAGTTGGTATTCGCCTCATCGTTGAGAGCCTCGATGAGGCTTGCCATCGCGACGTCTTTGAACGGACCGTCGGGTCGCAGCGCATCGCGCGCTTCGCTGCGAAGATTACCGTCGTTGCCCTTCAGTGCTGCAATCCATTCGACCAAAGTTTTCGTAGGAGCATCCGGTGCCTTCGGAATTTGCGCGATGCAAACTCCGGCAAGCCAAGCGACAACAGTCACCGCAGATAACAAGCGAGCAAATATTTTCACGATCACTCCACGGTCGATTTGTCAAATGTCAATTTTACACAAACGTCGAAGGGCTTACGTTTCGAGATCGGCTTCGTTTGTAACCAATTTTGACGTTTAGCCGGTTCGGCGTTGCGACTCGAGCGAAATGCCGAACGATATTTGGAATTCCGTACTTGGCACGAATGCTCGCGGACGACAGACTAAAGAGGTTACGCTTTTTGTCGGCTCGCCACTGCGAGGATGCTATGCGCTTACGTTGTTCCGGTCTCGCTCGATGGATTCTCGCGGCGAGTGCGATGGTCGGCGCTACGGATGCGGCCCCCGCACAGGTGGTTTCTCCGGCAAAAACGGAGTCGGTTCACGTCGATCTGCGCTACCGGATTCAAGCGGGTCGCGATGAGCGGGTGCGTCAGTTCCGCGCGATGACGGAGTTCCTTGCGAAACTCGGTTTTGTAGCCGATGCCAAGCCCGATGCGGACCTCGATATTCTCGATCCGACGGCGGAGCGATTGTCGGGGACGCTGCCAGCGAAGGCGGTGAATTCGCTCATCACCGACCCGCGAATCCAGACCGTCATCACCCGCGGCGTCGATGCCAAGTTACCCGATGACACCGCGAAACTCGTGGAAATTCAGGCACAAATTACCTCCGGTCTGGACCAACCCGAACAGCATCAGTTCCACGATCAAGTGGCCGCCCAACTGACGCGGCTCGGCTTCCGCGAAAACGTCGGCTACGACCATGCGGGCTATTCGCGGGTTCGCGGCGCGATCCCGGCGGGGCGCGTTGCGAACCTCCTCACCGATTTGCGCGATCAACCGACGGGCTGGTTCTTCAACGATATCCCGCGCGATCAACTCAACCAGCCGTTTCGCTCGCTGTTGCCGTTGCGAATTATCGAAGTGCTGCCGGAACTGTCCGCGCCGCCTGCGTTGGCAATTGTGCCACCGGGTACATCGCCGAAGTATGCACCCGATGTGCGAATGCTGTTGGCAGACGCCGCGAAGCAGAATCAACCGATTCGCGTCGAGTTCATCGCCTACGCACCGATTCCCGACGGCGGGCGCGACGTACGCTTGAAGATCAAAACTCGCGTTCCCACCGCTTCGATTGAAGGTGCAGTCGGCCCACTCTTGACGCTGACGGCGTCGAACGCCGCCGACCTCGAGAAGTTGGCGGAGTTGCCGGACTTCCACACGATTCGGTTGCCCCGTTGGGCGGTCGATGCGCCGAAAGTGGCGGCGAAGCCATTCGATGCGGCGCAGTTTCTCGCATCGTCGGGGCTGGCGAAGCTTCATACGAGCGGCTATCGCGGTGCCGGTTCGCGGGTGGCGATCATCGGCACGGACTTCACGGGGACACTGCCAAAGAACGCCCGGCTCATCGACCTCACTGCCGAACTCTCGCCAACTGTCACGCCGTTGCCGCAAACTGTGCAATCGCCGTCGGGACTACTCGCGGCCACGCACGTTCGCATTGCCGCACCCGAAGCCGAACTGCTGCTGATTCGCGTCGATCCGGCTGCGATTCACCAGATTCAATCGCTCGCGCAGGCGATTTACGGCGTACCGAGTTCGTCGATTGCGGTGCAAACGCGGTCGGAAGAACTCATCGTTGAATCGGACGTCCTCGGCATCCGTCGCGATGTGGTCGTCGATGAGTATCGCAAAGCATTCGGCGACCTGAGCGACGAAGATAAACCGCGAACTCGCCGTGAAAACGCACAGAAGTCGTTTGCGAAGTTGAAGGACGACGAAGCCGCATTCAAGGCGAAATACGATCGGCTGTTGAAGTTGAAGACAGATTTATTGGAACTGAAAACCTGCCGCGTCATCCTCAACACACTTGTCTGGGAAGATGGTTACTCGCTCGATGGCATGAGCGATCTGAGCTTACTCCTCGACGCACGGATTGCCGGCGCATCGACTTCGACGCGGCGATTGCCCTCGAACGCGAAGTCGCGGCCCACGTGGGTGCAGGCCGCGAGTCCATCGGTGGGCAGCGTCTGGTCGGGTTCGTTCCTCGACGCGGACGGTAACGGAATCATGGAGTTCGCGACCGAGGGTACCAAAGTACCAAACGGATCGTGGACGCCGGAGATCAACTTCCTCGGGTCGATTGGCAGCGACGGTGCCGCCACGCAAACGATAGCCGCCGGCACGAAGTTGCGCTTCAGTATGCAGTGGCGCGAACCGCGCGACGACCTGAACGAAGTGAACATCGATGCCGCAGCGATGCTCTCGTTCCAGTTGTTGCGTCAACGCGATCCTACCGGCAAGACGACCGCAACCGACGATCTCGTGCTCGTCGCGAAGTCGATTGCGGCACCGGTCCGGTTGTCGCGAACTGCCGGTTCTGCGACGTACGAACAGTCGCTGGAAGTGACCGTTACCGAGGCGGGGCGTTACGCGATCCAGATCGTCGGACGAATTGAAGTCGTGGGTCTGAACGCGCGGTCGTTCGAGATTCAACCGCGAATCTACGTGGCCGCGGTCGATGCGAACGGGGCAGGCAAAAGTACCGTCGCGTTCCAGACCTACGCACCCACGCTCGTCGGAGTCGCGATCCCTTCCGATGCCGCAACGGTCATCACGGTCGGTCTGCCCGGTGGCGTTTCGGGTGCGGGGCCAGGAATCACGTTGCGGCCCAAGCCCGATGTCGTCGTCCCCGGCGTAGCAAACCCGATCTCCGCATCCGGCCTAGTCGCCGGTGCCGCCGCCTGCCTGATCGGCTCGGGAGTCTCGCCCGCAGGCGTGTCGAGATCGCTAACGCCAAAGATCGGCGATGCACTGCGGATTATACGGGCATGGTTCAAATCGCAGTAGTTTTGGGTAGCAGGTGCGTACGTTTACGGGCTCGCGGGGGGCGCGAGTAGCGTGGGGTTTCGGGCGGTGGCGAGGCA
>JAYWCL010000137.1:0-9245 GCA_043780595.1 Limnoglobus sp. | reverse complement strand
GTGGGTTCGAGCACCAACAGCATGCTTTAGAGGCCGTCTTTTCGTAAAGAGCAAGTCAAAACGCCAGAAACCAGACGCCGGAAACGCGGTTACACCCGTTCTCATTGCAACTTGCATAAAGGGCCGAACTTGGCCGGTATCGATCCGATTACCAATCAGTTGATGCCTCTGTTTCACCCGCGGCATCAAATTTGGGATGAACACTTTGCCAACCGAGGCCCACTGATTGTCGGTCGAACAGCGGTTGGCCGAGCGACGGTTCAAGTGCTGAACATGAACGACCGCATCCGCGTCGTTTTCCGTTACGAAATCTTCGCCCTGCAAGTTTCGGAGGATAGTTGAACGCGAAAAACGCTCTCAGATTCGCCGAAACTGCCGATCGAGTTCGCTTCGGCTGAACGATAGCGATGTCGGCCTCCCATGCGGGCAGTGGTGCGAATCTTCGGCCATGTCGCGCAACTGCAACAGGTACGCGATTTCCTCTTGCGTCAGTTTGTCGCCCGCCTTCACCGCCGCTTTGCACGCCATCGTTGCTAACAGGTGATCGAGCAACGCTTCCTTGGCGGGTAGGCGCTCCTTCGAGATCAGGTAATCGATCGCACTTTGCAAGATCACATGTGGCGGTTTCCGCGAAAGCAGCGTCGGGTAGCTCGATAGCAAAATCGTGTTCCCGCCGAAATCCGAAATCTCCAAACCGAGGCGTTCCAGTTCGTCTTTCGCTTCGAGTACCATCGCGGCTTGATCGGCGGGGAGATCGATCGGTTCCGGGATCAGCAACCGCTGTACTTCGAGCTTTCCATCGCGGATCCGCCGTCGCAGTTGCTCGTAAAGAATCCTCTCGTGCAATGCGTGTTGATCGATAACGAGCATACCATCCGAGGTTTCGAGCACGAGGTACGCATCGTGAACCTGCAACGCCGTGCCCGGTGGAGGCACCGGAAAAGGTTGCGGTGGCAATGTCTCTAGCAGGGTTAGCTCTGGAGTTTGCACGGGGAAATGCTCTTCCGGAGCAACGACGTGAATCCGCTCGGTGGCAAACGGGATCGTCGCCGTTCGCGGTACGGTTACTGGCACGAACGGGTTGGCAATCGGGTTCGCGAACCGGTCCCCGAGCGACATTTCTTCCCACGGCGCAACGGTCGAATCCGCCAGTTCCCGACGCGGCGACATCGGAGCATCAGCTTCGGGGCCATCGGGCACTTTGAGTTTCGGAACGAGGTTTTCCTTCAGCAATCGCGTCTTCACCGTTGCGCGAATCAGCGAGAAGATCAGCGAGTTTTCGCGGAAGCGGACTTCGGATTTGGTCGGGTGAACGTTGACATCCACGGTGTCGGGTGGCACCGTCAGGAACAAGAAGCCGATGGCGTGGCGGCCCGTCATCAGCAACCCGCGATAGGCGTCTTGCAGTGCATACGCGAGGCTGCGGTCGCGGAACCAACGCCCGTTCACGAACAGATATTGCAGTTTCGCGTTGCCGCGGTCGCAGACGGGATCGGCGATGAACCCCGTCAAGCGTAACGGGCCGGGGCCGGAGTCGATTTCGTACACCGCGTTGCGGATTTCGCCGCCGTAAAACAGGCCAATGCGGTCGCGGAGATTCGCCGACGCGGGCACTTCGTAGACCGACTTCCCATTGTGCCGCAACACGATGTGCAGCGTCGGGTGCGACAGCGCGATACGTGTCACCGTTTCCGAGACTTGGCCGAGTTCGGTAGCGATGCTTTTGAGAAACTTCTTGCGAACGGGCACGTTGTAGAACAGGTGCCGCACTTCGATTCGCGTGCCGATGGAACCACCCCACGGCCGCACTTCGGAGAGTTCGCCCCCGTCGCAGCGGATTTCCGAACCGCACTCGGCATCGGTGGCCCGCGATTGCAGCGTCACCTTGGAGATGCTGCCAATCGAAGCCAGCGCTTCGCCGCGAAAGCCCATCGTGCCTATGCGAAACAGATCCTCCGCATCGGTGAGCTTGCTCGTGGCATGAGACGTCAGCGCGAGTGCGAGATCGTCGGCCACGATGCCACGCCCGTTATCGACCACGCGAATCAGTTCCGTGCCGCCCTGATCGAGATCGATATCGATCCGCGTAGCCCCGGCATCGATCGAGTTCTCGAGTAACTCCTTCACGACGCTCGCGGGCCGTTCGACGACTTCCCCCGCTGCGATCTTCGCGATGACATTGGCAGACAACTGGCGGATTCGTGACATATTTCCCCAATAACCCGTATCGCGATTCACACGTTCCAATTTTAGCAAACCGTTCGCCTGCGGTCGACGTAAGTCAGAATTGCAGAGGCTCGAAAACCGGTTTTTCGGGTGTTTTCGGGTCTCAAAACGCCACTTTTTGATCGGCTTTCGCTGGTCGGTTCCGAGGTGTTTTGCCGTAAATTATACATGCGTTGTGAGTTACGTCGATGGTCGCCGATTACGCATAAGCCGAATATACCGACATAAAATCGACCGGAAGCGACAAAAAATCGACCAGACCGTACCGAAAATCGACCGGACCGTACCGAAAATCGACCGGATGAGACATTTTCCGGTCATTCCGTGCACGATGCAAAAACCGACTTACGTCAGATCGCGAATTGCACGGTTGACTGTGTGCGTTCGTGTGGGAGCGATGAAAAGGTGCCCCACAAATTGACTCGCTACGGACATCGCTGCGCGAACGAATTTTTGCAATAACTCTCTCTCTCCTAACCAAATCAATCGGTGAACCAAGAGGGTTGCGATCGTGTTTGCTCTCTCGATGACCAATTTTTCAACCACTCACGAGTGTAAATCGCATCGCGGCCCGTGAGAAAAAGAGAATTTCTTTTATTCGAGTTGACGTTTCAGGACAAAGGCATGATACGATTGCATTTCACATACGGAGAGGGCGAATGCAGACACCTGAAACACTGCTACTTGAGCTGGTGAAGCGAGCGGAAGGTCCAACGCTAGACTTCAAGCGTGAACACTACGATAAGTCAAAACGACATGAATACATAAAAGACATCATTGCGATGTCGAATACCCCGCGAGATGGTCCAGCTTACATTGTGCTGGGCGTTGATGTCGAGCGAGTGAATGGGACTAATCGCTTGGTTGGACTGTCTCAGCAGTTAGATGATACGCATTACGTGGATCTCTTAGGCCCTGACATTGTATCGCCACTCCCACAACTAGAGTACATTCCGGTATGTTATGATTCAAAGTTATTTGGGCTTCTAAAGATTGGAGTACGAGACGCCGGACCTTTCCTTTCCACGAAAGACGTCGGTGTTTTGAAACAGGGTGAATGGTGGGTACGACGCAGTTCCAGTAATGCACGTGCGAATAACACCGAAGTCCGGGAGTGTAATGAATGGTTCGAGAGCCTCAGAAAGAGGCGGCCCGTCTCATCATTCGGTGTTGCAAATGACAGTCGTGCCTGGGAAATCTTTTCTCAAGCATGCGAGAGTTTTGCCCCGCCTCGGCATTTTCTCTTGATCGTTGATCGCATTCAAAACGTGGATGTAAGTCATTCGGGTTTCGCGTTGGCTCCGTGGTCGCTTGTTTTAGATTTCGATCCCAACAGCGATCAGACCGGCCTACTTTCGGTCACACATGAGAGGCTGCGAGAGAACCGTACCCTCTATCAGTCGAAGAAAGGAGATCACGCTGATTTCAACTTGCGGTCATCAACCACATGGTATTTCACTAGAGGATTAAAAGGCTCGACTGCAGTACCGAACGAAAAAATCCAAAAAGATTGGCTGAAGGAATATGGGGCTGATCTTACAGGCCTGCTCAAAAGGTACGCCGAGGCCGTAGCTCCTGACCCCGTGACCGTTGTGGTGGTATGGCACGACAGAACTTTGGGCAAACATCTCCGGGCAACACTCGAAAAAGTGACTGAAGCATTGGGAGACCTTGCGAGTATCGTTTTAGCGACACCAGACCGTTCATCTGTCGAGGCCGTTTCTTCGGAAGATGATGCGACAAAAGTCGTGGAAATTGACGCAAGATCCATTGCCGCGGGTCTTACCGACCTGTTTGGTCGATCTGAGACAACGGGAACTCAGTATTCTTTGCCGATGCGTACTGGAGCGCCCTACAGCTTGAGTTCTCGTGACTTTCTCTGGCTTGAAGAAGAGTGCGAGATTGTTCACCGTAACTCATGGGAGATTGGGCCGGATTCACCTGACGAGTTTCGACGGGGCGCAGTCGTCTCGTGGCGCGACCTTCACCGCAATCAGGACTGTTCACGGGATTTGACTCGTAATGTGCGTGATCAAGTCGAAGAAGATCTGAAAAATCATCAGATCGCAAGAATTAACATTTTCCACCGTCCAGGTGCGGGGGCAAGTACAGTCGCGCGACGAGTTGTATGGGAGCTACACGATCGCTTTCCATGCCTTGTCATGAGAAGACATCCATCATCAGACACTATCGAGAGAATTACTCGAGTTTACGCGGTCACTAATAATAGCGTATTGATATTGATTGATGGCAATGTCTACGACGACCAGACGACAGATGATCTGTTCAAGCAGTTGAAATCCAAGCAAACACCCGCAGTCTTGTTGTGCGTGAGGCGGCGATTCGACCGCACGACTGGAGATGGGCAACGATCCTTTCGTCTCCCGGAAGAACTGACACGCAAAGAAGCAGACGGTTTCCGAGCAGCATATAGCGCGGCAGCCCCTGATCGTGCTAAGCAGTTATCGCTAGTTCCGTACCATAACGGAAGAGAGTGCTCAGCGTTCTTTTTTGGCCTAACGGCGTTTGGACGGGACTTTGCCGGACTTCATAGTTACGTCAGTTCGCGATTTGTGGGGGTCAGTCTCGAATGCAAAAAGGCGATGATTTTCTTGGCGATAGCTCACCATTATGCACAGCAAGGGATCCCGCCGCAATCCTTCGCCGGACTACTCAGCTTTCCACTTGGTGAGACTTTAAAGCTAGAGCGTGTGTTGTCACTACCGCTTCAGGACTTATTGGTGCGCACTGAAACCGCAGACTGGCGAATGGCGCACGACTTGTTTGCAGAGGAATGCTTAACTCACTTGCTTGCTCCAGGTGTAGAAGGTGGAGACGGAGATTGGAAGCAACATCTATCGGAATGGGCAATCGCTTTCATTCGATTCTCGCGGGGAGACCACCAAGTTCCTGGAAGCCGCTCAATTGAACTGATACGGGATGCGTTCATCACCCGAGATCGGGCGGATTTATTGGCAAGCGAAAATGCGATTGGCAGCAAGTACGCCCCACTGCTTGAAGACATTCCTATCACGATCGGGAAGCAGAACGTAATCCGTACCTTGACGGAGGTCTTCCCTGATGAGGCGCACTTCCACGCTCACCTTGGTCGATTCTACGGTTTGCAAGGAAAGTACGCGGAGTCTCAGCAGGCCCTGTACAACGCATTGCGGTTGAACGAAAGTGATCCTACTCTTCACCACATGCTAGGAATGGCAATTCGTTATCAAGTCAATGACTTGATAACGAAACGTAGTCCACTTCAAGACGTGGTTGATTCGGCGAAAAAGGCGTCAACCGCATTTGAAAAGTCTCGTGCCCTGAATCCGGAGAACGAACATGGCTACATCAGTGAGATTCAGCTACTAGTCCGCACGCTCGACTACGCAGCAAAAGAAACTGGGAAAACGGTAGCTTCTCTGACATGTCAACCCGCAACAGATGCCTATCTTCGAGAAGCCATGGACAAAGCGGAGTACCTGCTTGCACAAGTACGGGTAATCCGCCAAGGGGAACGTCCTAGCGACTACGAGCTTGAATGCCGAAATCGACTGACTTCGTTGTACGGCAATCACAAACAAGCGATTTCAGGCTGGTTTGCCCTCCTGAATCGCTCAGGAATAACCAAGGCTCCCATTCGCCGTCAAATCGCCTGGGCTGTACTTGCTTCTCACGGCGGTGATTGGAACAAGTTGAAGAATGTTCCAGCAGATCTTAAAGAGGTATTGAAGGTTCTCACGGAAAATGTGTTGGAGTCCTACAAGGATGAACAGAGCTTTCGCCTCTGGCTTCGCGTCCAGAGGCTGTTAAAGGCTCCGGAATCACTGGATCGCCTAATCGAACTTACCAATTACTGGCGTCTGAATACCGAGTCTGTGGAATCCGCGTTTTACCACTATGTTCTGCGAGTTTTAAGCTGTCTGGAGGGGCATTCACCCCTCACACAACGTGATGCTGAAACTGCAATTGCACACTGCCGGCATTTGGCACGTGGAAATCGAACGAGAGTACACACAATCGAATGGTTAGGTGCTGGTTCAAGTATTGGGCGTTTAGTACATGACACCGATCTCGGTGATTGGGCAAACGGTTTCCGATCTAACCGGCACATGCTCATCAGGCTGTCGGGCAGGATTTCCGAGTACAACAGCCCACAGTCAGGATCGGTCGTTATTGAAGGGTCAGGTCTGACTGCCTTCTTCGTGCCAGCGCACGGTGATTTCCGAGGTGAGGATATTAACCGCGTTGTCACCTTTTACCTCGGCTTCCGCTACGAAGGCCTCAAAGCATGGGACGTCAAATCAGCTCCTTGAGTCATTGGATGCGTTTACAGTTCGAGATGTCGTAGCAGGGTGACTCCCAAATTGATTCGCTACGGACATCGCTGCGCGAACGAATTTTTGCAATAACTCTCTCTCCTAACCGAATCACTCGGTGAGCCAAGAGGGTTGCGATCGTGTTTGCACTCGATGAATTACTTCGCGGCACGACGATCGAACCGCGGCCGTATCAGGCGCGGATCGTCGAGAAGGCGGTCGAGCTGTTCACGCAAAAACAACTGCGTTCCATTCTCGTCGAAAGCCCGACGGGTAGCGGCAAAACGGTGATGGGGTTGCTGATCGCGGCCGCGCTACAACGCGAACTCGGCCTGAAAGTGGGCTGGGTGGCGATGCGTCGCTTTTTACTCGCGCAGGCCAGAGCGGAAGTGGCCGAACGCGGTATCCCGTTGCAGGCCGAGTTCATTTCGATGTTCGACAAGAACCCGCCCGCGAACCTCGATCTGCTCGTCGTCGATGAAGCCCAACACGATGCGGCGGGCAGCATGGCGCATCTGCATAATGTCATCCGCCCGCGATACATTCTCGGCTTGTCTGCCACGCCGTTTCGCGCGGACAAAGTGAAGCTCTGCTTCGATACGAGCATCCGCGATGCGGGCATTCGCACGCTGATTGAAGATGGCTATCTCAGCCAGTACCGGCACTTTACCATCCCAGATTACTCGCCCGAATCGGTGGCCGATTGCTACATCCAGGATCGCGCGCGGTGGGGCAAAACGGTCTTCTACTTCCACACGATTCCGCAATGCAAACGCGCCGCGGATCGACTGATTGCTGCGGGAGTGCGGGTGGAAATCATCAGTGCGAACGGCGACCGCGAAGCCCAACTCGACAAGTTCGAGCGCGGGGAAGTCGATTGCCTCGTGAACTGCATCGTGCTCGCCGAGGGATTCGATTGCCCGAGCTTGCAGACGGTGTTTTGCCGCCCGAGCGCGAAGTCGATCACGGTGCAAATGTGCGGTAGGGTTTTGCGAAAGCACGCCGATGTGCCGGTGAAAAACATCGTGCAATGCCAGAAGACGCGCTGGCCGTTCGTGCGAACCGCCGCCCCGACGCTGCAATACGTCTGGGCCGAAACCGAATGGCGAACGTTGCAAGTCAACCCGCGAATCCAGCAAGTCGCACAGGCCACCATGCGGGCACTCGCACGAACGCCCGTGGACTTGCCGGAGTATCTGAAGAAACGCCAAACCGCACCGACGCAACATTGGAGCGCAGCGGTCCAAGAGTAACCCGTTTTTATCACCCGTTAGGAGAGACGATCATGACGACGACATTCGACTACGGCATCTGCCAGCTGCGCGACTTGCAGGTTCCCATCGGCCACGATACCACCGACAAACCGATTGCCGCGAACCATACCGATGACTTGCTCATGCACGGCCAGCCCGTGAAAACGAGTCGTCGCTTCTGGCACAGTCTCCAAGTGCGGTTCGGCTTCACCGCGAATATCTTTCGCTATTTCTCGCACGCGGAAGTCTTTCAGCGAATCAGCACGAAAGCGCCGGACGACAAAATTCGTTGGTGCCTCGAACGCAACACCGAGACGAATTCCACGCGACTGATGGCGGTGTCGAATCCGAAGACGGCGGTCATCCCACACGATGAACTCGAGAACTTGCTGAACCGTCACCGTGCGAAGGAAACGCTGTATCACGAAGGCGTCGTACGGAGTTGCCACACGCCGCGTCATGCGACCCCGTTCACGATTTCCGGCGACGGTTTCGAGGCACAATACGTGATCGAAACGCCGATCGACGGTTTCGGGAAGCCGTCGATTTACCTCGCAATGTTGCGACAGATTTGCAGCAACGGGGCCGTGGCAATGACGCCCGCGTTCCGGAGCGAAATCAACCTGGGGCGAGGCGGCGCGAACGCGACGTTCGGCCTCGTTCGTGCGCTCGAAGGCTTCAACAACGAAGAAGGTTTCATGGCACTCCGCCAACGCTTCGAGTCGTCGACGCGATCGTGGGCTTCGGTCAACGAAGTCACGCGGTTCGGCCGATTGCTGGTGGGAATGGTGAACGCGAAAGAAGTTCCCGGCCGATTGGTCGCACCCAAAATTAAGGGCAGTGACGGCGCTTCGCTGATGGATGGCTCGCCGATGATGCACGCCTTCAGCAAGATGGCCGGCGACTTGACGAGCATCTACGGGCTGGCCAACATGGACGCACTCAGCGCCAAGCGGCAACGCACGTTACCCTCGGCGTGTCGCGTTTACGACCTGCTCAATTTCGCGAGCGAAGTCGCGACGCACCACGCAAAACCCGCCGGTGGCAAGCGCATTCAAGGCTTCATCGGCGAACTCGTCAGCGGCGAATACGACCTCGAAAATACCGTCGATCAGTTCGCCGACTGGAAAGATTTCTTTCTGGGCGACAGCTCGAAACCGACCGGCAAACGCAAACACTAACGGCGATACTTCACGCATCGAAAATGACACGTTACCGGTCTGACAATCCATTCTTGTTAGCCCGACTCGCTAGTTTTGAAGTTGCGCTATTTTTCAGATCGAAACCGGTCTTTTGGTACACTCCTGCGTTTCCAAATGCCCGTCTTACGGCCTGTAGGGCCGGTTCTGTTAGCCCAGGTCGGAGCGAGCAAAGCGAGCGGAGGCCTGGGTATGGTGTTGGAATGTCCATCGGCCCTGAAAGGGCCGTTCACCGCCCTGTTTGCGGTGAG
>JAYWCL010000136.1:0-11659 GCA_043780595.1 Limnoglobus sp. | reverse complement strand
CCGGTTCTGTTAGCCCAGGTCGGAGCGAGCAAAGCGAGCGGAGGCCTGGGTATCGTTGTTGGAATGTCCATCGGCCCTGAAAGGGGCCGTTCACGGTGCCCGCGCGATCAATCCGTACATTTCGCATCGACCTGTTTTGCGGCGAGGTTTCGTCATGGATGGTGCCTGAACGGCCCCTTTCAGGGCCGAATCGTGGGCGGACATGGTACCCAAGGCTTCGCCGACTTCGCCTTGGGCTGTAGGAACGAGCCTTTCAGGCTCAAAGACGGCCTAATACGTCGTACTACCGGAATCGCAAACAGCGCAACTTCAAAACTAGCGCGTCGGGCTGGCACGATAACGGATCCAGTGCCCCCGGTCGAAGTATCTTAGTTCCTGGTGCGGTCACGATTCCGATCCACTCTCCGATTCCAGTTCCGCCAACTTGGCCCGCACTTGAGCCAACGCCTCGCGTACGGTTGGCAAGTGCATCGTCATCCCGGCTGTCGTGTAGCCCAACTCTGCATTGACCAAGTGCGTTTCCGCCTGTTGCAGGTGCTTTTCATAGTCCTCGATATTCGCGAATGCAATTTGTAGAAGACCGTAATTGAATTGTGTGTCCGCCCAATCTTGCGGGAAGGTCACTTTTGAGCGGACTGTGAGTGATGAGTTGAAACAGGCGATGGCAGATATTAGGTTCGTTCTACGATCCCCGTCCGGAAGGTTGACGTATGACAATCCAAGATCGTTTTGCGTGCCTGCCCAATCTAGCGGGAAGGCCTCTTTCGTGCGGACTATCAGGGCGGCTTTATAGCAGTTGATGGCGGAGCGCAAGTTTGCCCCCGTTTTATCGATTAGCTTCGCGTACGCAGTCCCTAAGTTGTTCTGCGTCATCGCCCAGTCTTGTGGGAAAGTCTCCTCCGTGAAAACTGTTAGGGCTTCGTTGAAATAGTCCATAGCGGATCGCAAGCTCGTCCCAAGGTTGTCCCCAGGTTGTAGTTTAGCGTACGCATTCCCCATATTGTTCTGTGTCCTCGCCCAATCTTGCGGAAAGGCCTCTTTTGTGTGGACCATGAGGGCGGCTTTGAAGCAGTCAATGGCGGATCGCAAATTTGCCTCTCTGTCCCCATACGTTAGTTCCGCGTACGCATTCCCCAAGTTGTTCTGCGTCCCCGCCCAATCTTGCGGGAAGGTCTCTTTCGTGCTCACCGTGAGAACATCTTTAAAGCAGTCAATTGCGGATCGCAAATTCGCTCCCCCATCCTTAGCCGGTAGTTTCCTATACGCAGTTCCCAAGTTGTTCTGAGTCATGGCCCAGCTCTGCGGGAAAGCCTCTTTCGTGCAGACCGTCAGGGCAGCCTCGTAGCAGTTGAAGGCGGCTCGCAAGTTCGCCTCCCTGTCCCCAGCCGATAGTCTCTCGTACGCATTTCCCAGGTTGTTTTGCGTCCCCGCCCAGCTTCGCGGGAAGGCCTCTTTCGTGCGGACCGTGAGGGCGGCTTTGAAGCAATCGATGGCAAATCGCAAGTTTGTCTCTCTGTCACCATCAGGTAATTCCGAGTATGAAATTCCTAAGTTATTCTGCGTCATCGCCCATACTTTTGGCAAACACTTTTTAGTAGCTACCTTCTGCGCACTAGTGAAGCAACCGATGGCGATTTTAACATTTGCGCTACGACTACCAAGTGTCGCCTTGCAAAACGTGACCCCAATCTCATTTAAGAAGCCTGCCTCAACCGGTGTCAAGTTCTTTGCAGTCAAAAGACCTGTCGGTTCCCACCAACTCAGCAACTCGAAATGCGTCGCCATATCGAGAGCCTTCCTCTTGGCTTCGCATAGCTGTTTCCATTCGTCGAAAGCGACACTGGATTCGAGTTGATAGCGGTGGAACCATGCCAGTGCTGCGAAGTCGTCGGTGTCTTTCTGGCTGCGGCTTTGCCAGTGGCTTCGCCACTGGGTCTGCTTTTTCGTCAGCGCCGCTGACTTTTGCACAACTCGATTCAGTGCTTCGCGCATTCTGCCGTGTAGCAAGTACCAGCCGGCTTCCTCGTCGTCGCGGATGAAACTGTAGCGGCCGGAGGCGAGGATTTCGCTTGCCGTGTCGGGTCGCGAAGACATCGCACAGGCGGCGGTTTCGTCGAAGCGTGGCGGCAGTGCCAGCTTTTGCACCCAGGCACGTTCTTCATCATCGGGCAGCGACTTCAAAAATCGCGTCGACAATTGCAGCCAGTCGCCGGGCGGGAAGTCGAACGTCGCGGGATCGACCGCGATGCCGCGTTTGGTTTCGATTTGAATCGCATCGGCACATATGCCGAGGCTCGCGGGGTGATAACTCGTCTCTGTACCTTCCGCCTCGACATCGACCGACGCCTTCAGAACGGCGTTACGAAGAACCGCATCGTGAACCCCGCACTTCCCGAGAAACAGTGTAGCATCATCCGTCGAGAGACCACCGAGCAAGTGCTGCTCCATGTAACGTTCGTCGCGATAGTCCGCATCGCATTCGTCCCAACGCAGTCGATTTTGGCCCGCCGAAACGATCAACAACCGGCCATCGGTAGAGTGCAGATCGCGAACCCATTCCTCGCGCATATCGGCGTGAATCGAACTCGAACTTCCCCGCCGAAGCGTCTCAAACGTATCGAGGAACAGCACTCCGCGACACGCATAATCGCTCTTGTGGTCGGGCAAATTTTCGTGCAAATCGTCGCGAAGCCGCGTAGCGAGCGTTTGGCGCTGGTCGATTCCGTGATCGCCATACAGTTGGTCGACGGTCAACCCCCTCAGACGAAGAAAATCGTCCTGACCGAATTGGCTGAGCAGCCATTTTTCGAGCGAAGTGTATTCGAGACTCTTCTTTACTTTCTTGGCCAGCCACTTCGCAACTTTACCTGCAAGAGGCACACCGTCGGCGGCAGCCCCCATGAGATCGCCGAGCGCGTCGATGATACTCCCGGATACGCCGGGTTCCGCTTTTAGTTTCTGCCGGAATTGCAACCAGGCGTAGGCGGTATCGAAACGAGGGCACGGCACGGCGGCGAACTCGGTGCGAACGCGGTTGAGGTTCGCGGCCTCATCGAGACCCGCTTTTTCGAGGTTGATGAAGCCGACCGGAATGTGCGGGTAAAGTGTGAGCTTGAGCCACGCCGGGTCGTTGATCGACCGACGCCAGAGTTCGAGCAACCACGATTTGCCGATCCCGCCGACGCCGTAAAAATGCAACACCGGCAGCGGCTGCCCCGGCTGCAAACTGAGTAGCCGCGCGAGGATTTCCCGTTGGGGTTCGCGGTCGGTGAAGTTCTTCAACTGGATACTGGGCCGACTACTACCGCGCGGTTCAATCGACGGAAGCATACGCGAATCTCCCAAAGGTTTTGTCGCATTGTAGCATAACGGCAGCACCTACACGAATTCGCGAAGTCAAAAAATCCAAGGCGATCCGACGTAAGTGGGAATTCTCGTCGTGCGCAAAGTGACCCAAAAGTGTCTCATTCGGTCGATTTTATGTCGGGTCCGGTCGATTTTGTGTCGGGTCCGGTCGATTTTCGGTCGCATTCGGTCGATTTTTGGCCGGCATATTCGGCTGATGCGTTATCGATGACCCTCGATGCAAACCACGACAGGAACGCAGGATAATGCAAAACCGCCGCTTTCGGATCGGCGATTTGCGATCGAAAAGTGTCATTTTGAGACACAAAAACACCCGAAAAACCGGTTTTGGAACCTCCGCAATTGTGACTTACGTCGATTTCGATGGTACGAATGACCGATAGAAGAGGGGATGCTGTTCGTTTTCGTCTGAAAGGTGCGCCATGGATTGGCCGTTCTCCCGACGGGGATTGTTGGAAGGGGCCGCACTCGTCGGCGGGCTGGCACTCGCGGGCCGCACGGAGGCCGCGCCGCTGGATCGGCTCCGCCAGAAGCAGCATCCCGGCTGGGTCATCGGCACGCTGACCGGCGCACAAGCGATCGCCGAGACGCTGAACGCCGAGGGCGTCGGCTGCGTGTACGGCATACCCGGCGCACAGGAAAACGAGCTTTGGGATGAGCTGAAAGCGCGCGAAGTGCCGTACTTGCTCGTGACGCACGAGTTCTCGGCGGCGTGCATGGCGGACGGTTACGCACGCGCCACCGGTCGGCCCGGCGTGCTGTGCGTGGTACCGGGGCCGGGCATTACCAATGCGCTCACGGGCCTCGGCGAAGCGTTACTCGATTCGGTGCCCGTCGTGGCCATCGTCGGCGATGTCGGGTGCGGCGACAAAGCGAAACCGTTTCAAGTTCACTCGTTGAATCAAGTCGATTTGCTCAAACCCGTGTGCAAAAGCGTCTACCCCGTGACCGATGTACGGCAAATCCCGGCGACGATCCGCCTCGCGTTCCAGATGGCCATGTCGGGCGAGCCGGGGCCGACGGCGGTCGTCATCCCTTACAACTTGCTCATCGAAGTGGCGGACTTCCAGTGCCCGCCACTCGCCGTTGCGGGTGTGCCATTCGATGATGCTGCGTTTACCAAAGCGTTGGCGATGCTCGCACAGAAATCGCAGCGAATCGGCATCTACGCGGGCTACGGCTGCATGAACGACTCCGCATCGCTCACCGCGATTGCCGAGGTATTGCAAGCCCCCGTTGCGACGAGCGTTTCCGGCAAGGGCGCGATCTCCGACTGCCACCCGCTCGGCGTCGGCTGGGGCTACGGCAAACATGCATCCGCCGTGGCCGAACGGGCATTTGCGAACATCGATTGCCTCCTCGCCATCGGCGTGAAGTTCAGCGAAGTTTCGACCGGATATTACGGCAATCCACGGCCAAAACACGTGATTCACGTCGATGCGAACGCGAACAACTTGGGCAAAGTCATGCCCGCCGATGTCTGCGTTCACGCCGATGCAGGTCTATTTTTGTCGAAGCTCCTGGCGTGTGCGGAGAGCCTTCGTCGCCCGGCCGATGGGCACTTGCACGCTCGCATTCGCGAAGCGAAAAAAGCGCACGAAGCGACGCTCAAGGCGATCCCATCGGGCACCTGCGGCGTCGATCCGCTGGCAACGATTGCGGCACTGCGGCGCAACCTCCCCGAAGATGCGATGCTGTTTACCGACGTGACCGCGAGCGAGCATTTGGCCGCCGAATCGTTCCGCACGACGAAGCCGCGAACGTACTTCAACCCCGTCGATAATCAATCGATGGGTTGGTCGATCCCCGCTGCGATTGGTGCCCAGCGTGCCTGTGGGAATCGCGTCGTGGCTACGCTTACCGGCGATGGTTGTTTCCTGATGTCCGCGATGGAAATGAGCACGGCGGCACGCGAAGGGTTGCCGGTGAAGTTCGTGATCCTCGACGACCACGCCTACCACTACATGCAACTGCTCCAGCAACCGGCGTATCGTCGAACGACGGCCACCGAACTGGCGCGAATCGACTACAAGGCATTCGCCCAAGCCGTCGGGGTAGCGTACCGCGAGATCGCCACTGGCGACCAACTCGACGGTTGCCTTCGCTCGGCACTCGACCACCGCGGCCCCGTGCTCATTCGCGTACTCACCGATTACGGCAACCGCAAGATTCGCTGGATCGAAGCCGTTCGCGATCGTTACACGAAGGAATTGTCCCCATCGCAAAAGATCCGGTTTCTCGCCAGAATCGGGGTGCGAACGTTCAACGGAAGACCCGAGAAGAACGACTGAGTGCTCTCAGAATCGACGTAAGTCACAATTGCGGACGAGTTTTTCGTCTGTTTTTGGCATTTTCGCGTCCCAAAACGCCCGTTTTTGATCGCGAATCACTGATCTGAAAACTGCGATTTTGCCGTATCTCGAACTTTTATCGGGGCTTATGTCGAGGCTCTCGATTTAACATAAGTCGCAACTACCGGTTATTTCGCGACCGAATGCGACCCTTTTGCGACCGAATGCGACAATTCTATGTCATTTGCGCGCACTTCTGCGTCATTTGGAGACACTTTTGCGTCACTTCGCGCACGTCGCAAAAGTCGACTTACGTCGGATCGTCTGCGATTTTTTGACTTCGCGAATTCGCGTGGGCGGGAACCCACGTGACTATCGCGTTGTGGCCCGATACGCCGTGCCACGCGCTTCGCTCCGAAGACTACGCGGCGCGGCGAAACGGCGACGGAATCGCATTTTGTCGCAAACGGGATCGAGGCGTTTCATGACGGCCCACCGAAAGTGGAAAACGGATGCGATGATACGCCGAGTGCGGCCTCTCGGCAAGTAAGCGTATTGGGATCTGTCGCCAATAGGCGACCGTATTGCGCTCTGCCGCGCGACGCACGGTTTCAGACTGGACGGATTGTTCGAGTGATAAAAAAACACTCAAAATGAGTTGCTTCAGTCAGTGCAGTTGTTACAATTCGGTCGAGATACGCTGCCGATTGTCGGCAGAATAACTGGTTCGGCAGCGGGAGGGCTTCGGCTCGATGAGTGCCCTTTGTTTCGTCACCAGTTGTATGGGCCGGCTAAGGGCCCTGCGGCAGACGCTTGGATCGGTAGATGCCCAACTCGACAGCACTGTCGTGGTGGTGGATTACTCCTGTCCCGAAGGAAGCGGCGACTGGGTCGAGTCGGCGTACCCAGGGGTCCGTGTCGTCCGCGAATCGGGCCAGACAAGGTACAACCACTCCCGCTCCCGGAACCTAGGCGCCCGTGCCGCTACCGACCAATGGCTCTGTTTCTGCGACGCCGACATCCTGTTCGCGCCAACGTTCGCAGCGGCGGTCGTGCCCATGCTCCACCGTGGACATTATTACCGGCCTGACCCGCTCGACGACTTGGGTATCTGGGGCACGTTCGTCTGCCATCGGGCGGATTTCGAGCGGGTCGGGGGGTACGATGAAGTTTACCAGGGCTGGGGCGACGAGGACATGGACTTGTACGATGCCCTCGAAATGGCCGGGGTGAAGCGGCAAAACTTCTCGGCTTCCCTGCTGCGGCACCTGCCTCACGACGACGCCGAGCGGGTCCGCTTCTACGATAACAAGAACCGCTGGCTGAACTGCTCGATCAACCGGCTCTACCGGGTAATGAAATCGCACCTAATCCGGGTGCGGGGGCAGACCTTAACCCCAAAGGTGCGGGAACTGTTGTACCGCCTTGCGGCCACGAACGTGAACGCCGCCGTGGGGGACGGTCAGCCCCGACAGGTGACTTTGGAACTTGGTGATGTCGCTGTAATGCCGGGCGATTGGGAACTCTCCTGTTGCCTAACGTTCCGGTACTATCAGCCGGGCGTGAGGCGTCTTGAGTCTCCCGATGGATCGGGGTAGCGGCCCTGGCGGTGGCGCTGTTGCCGGATGTGGTATCGGTGCGTGATGCTGCCGGGAGCGCGAGGTCCGTCCGTCCGGTACAGCGGGGGACGGACGCCGAACCAAACGCCGCAGCAGACCCCGCCCGCCGTTTTCCGTCCGTGCATTCAGTCGCCTCACGCGGGGCTGCTGAGCTTGGTCGTTCGGCCTCAAGAACGTATGCAAACGTCCCAACAAATCTCACTGGACGATCTCCACGAAGTCGTCGCGGCGGTCTTCGCGCAGGGGCCCGTAGTCGTCCGGCAGGCGTATTCGGATTTCGGATGCGCCACAAGAGAGTACGGAGACGCGAAAGCCTTGCTAGACGATTTGCATTACGAACCGGGAGTCGGGGACGTTTTTCGCCAATACACACTCTATTATCCGGAGGCCAAAGGCCATACTCACGAACAGCGAATTGCTCTGAAGCCGGAAGCGTGCAATGGCCACACGTTCCGATTCTGCCAGGAAGGATGGGGACTGATCCAGTTGCAGTGCGACTTCCGAAAACACCCGATAGTTGACTGCCGCATCGCGGTTAATTCAGCGATCCGGGCCGGGAACTGGAGCGACACTTATCCTGACTTTCAAAGTCCAGATTCATGGGATTGGGCGGTTGTTGAAAAGAAAGCTGGGCGGTTAGTCCGGCTGCTGCGGCGGATGGGCAAGGCCGGCCGAACCAACGGATGAAGCTGACCGGGGCCGCCATTCTGGTTTCTCGCGACATGAAGGTCTTGCAGGCCGCGGCCCCTGAGCTGGGTCGTTCGGCCACAAGGTACAGGTGAATGTACAACCCGCCAGTTCTGCTCGAATATGTTCCTTTGGTGCGACGCCTGCTTGCGGCGAGCAAACATCCCGATGTCGTCGGAGTCGGCAAACTCGGCGAGATCACCTACCTCGTAGACGAACATGTCGAACGAGCGGAAGTCATCGACGCCGCCACCGGTGAGAGCGAATTGGAAGAGTTCGAGTGGTCGCCGGGCCATCCGATCCTGCACCCCGAATTCCTACGGCTGGCCGCCGAGGTGCTGGAAGCAGCCCTCGCCTGCGAGCCGGGACTGCGGGAGCAAGAGGATGCTCGCGCCTGGGTTGGTGATTGGAACACGAGGTTTGCTGCGGTATTGCAAGAGCCGGCGTTCAGGCACTTGACACAGTAACTGCGCCGAACCATCGGCGTACCGAAAAGGGACTGCACGCTGCGGACGATTTGGCATACTGTAATCATTGGAAGTTCCTTCTTCCAGAGGGTTGTGTGATAACTACCTATGGTGGAAGGACTTCCGCTTTATTACAAGCCCAACTCCTTAACTTGATGCTAATGGGTGGGGGATGGAACGACCCCTTGCAGCAGCGGGAATTGAAACCTTTCGCGCCTCCACGCGGGCCGCGTGGACTACGTTGGTGGTAGCACACGCGGCCCGCGTGGACTACGTTGGTGAAACCTTTCGCGCCTCCACGCGGGCCGCGTGGACTACGTTGGTAGCACACGCGGCCCGCGTGTGAAGATGGAACTTCCCGCGTCCCAAGTCTCACGACTGCGACTACGTCCGAATCGCCTTGTTTTCCGGTCCTGAAAGGATCGTTCGCGTAGCCCATGGTGGAACCATGGGAGGGGCCGCACCCATGGGCGTTGTGGCGGATGGCGTCGTGTCTCGAAGACTCGCCACGACTGGTTTTTAAGGGTAAAAGCCCCCGCGCAGGCTAAAGACCTGCGGCTACCAGAATCGGACAAGAATCGATACGTCGAGCCATCGCGGGAACATCGAAATCCAAGCGAAATAATCCTTCACGGCGTTGCCTGAAAGGGGCCATTCAGATCGTTTCTTCCCAGACTGTCGAGTAGGCTCCGAGCGTTTCGCAGAACGTGAGTAGGCGTTGATAGAACGGCTCGTTCGCGAGCGTCGCGCTGTCGCCGATCATCAACAGCTTGCGTTTTGCGCGCGTCATCGCCACGTTCGTACGACGGATGTCTTTGAGGAAGCCGAGTTCGCCTTCGGGGTTCGAGCGAACGAACGACAGGATCACGACTTCTTTTTCGCGGCCCTGGAAGCCATCGACGCTGTCGATCTCGACGCCGGTGCCGGTTAATAATTCGCGTAACCAACGCACCTGCCCGGAGTACGGCGTGATGATGGCGATACCTTCTGCGGGTACGCCGGCGTCGAGGTGTTCGCGGACTTTGTGAACGACGAGCTTCGCTTCCATCGGGTTGCGGCGGCTCGATGTGTCTTCTTCGTGTTCTTCGTCGTAGCCCGCGCCGGCGGTGTCGATGAATTGCACGATCGTTGCCGTCGGCGGTACGTCTTGCACGCCGGGCAGGTCGGTCAGGCGGTGGCGAATCACCGATTCGTCGGCGATCAGCGTGCCTTCGTAAAACTCTTCCGATGGAAACTGCATGATGTCCGCGTGCATCCGGTACTGCACCGTCAGCCGTTTCGCGGCCTTCGCGCCGTGTAGCCCGATGATGCGTTCCATGAGGCTGATGCCGAGGCCGCCATCGACCGCCTCGCGGGAAAGGACCGTCGGCGGCAACTGGCACGGATCGCCCGCCAGCACGATTTTGTTCGCGCGCAACAGTGGAATCCAGCAGGCCGGTTCGGTACTTTGGCACGCTTCATCGATTACCGCCAGATCGTACTTTCGCTGCCCGAAGACGTCCGAATCGATCCCGGTAAGCGTCGCGCAGACGATCTTCGCTTCGTCGAGAATCTTGTCGGCGGCCTGCTCTTCACGCTTGCGGGCCTCGGCGAGAAGTTCCCGTGCCTCGGCTCGCCACGCGGTCTTCTCGCCGGGTTCGGGTTTGTCCTTCGTCCACTTGTCCGCCTTGCGAAATAGCTCGTTCGCATCGCGGCTGAGTTTCTTCGCTTGCCGTGCGTCGGGGTGGCGTTCGACGAGCATGTCGAGCACGCGCTCCCGCAAGCGAACCGCCACGCGGGCCGGGTGACCGAGGCGGACCGGTTCTTCGCCGATCGCCATGAGTTTTTCGAGGAGGTTATCGACGGCGGCGTTGCTCGGGGCACACGCGATCACCCGTTCGCCGCGTGCCACGGCGCGGCGGATGAGTTCGACGATCGTCGTGGTTTTGCCCGTACCGGGTGGGCCGTGAATCGCCGCCACGTCCTTTGCGGCAAGGGCAAACGCGACGGCGTCGTTTTGCACCGCGTTCAATTTGTCCGAAGGCTGCGAATCGTCGAGCGTCGCGTATCGCGGTTGGTTTTCGCCTAACAGCACTTCGCGAAGTTCCGAAAGCCGATCCTTTTCGGCGGCCTGCGCACGGTACAACGCCGCTTGTTGGCGTTGCCGCGACGCTTCATCGGCGGAGAGATCGAGCCGCCAGTTGGCATCGTCGGGAATGTCGTCTTCGGGTTCTTCAAATGCCGCCGTTACGATGCGATCGGTGCGTTCGACGAGCACGCCGCGCAGGCTGAGCGGCCGTTGCACGCCGGTCTGTGTCAGCATGATCGGCGAACCCGATTGCAAGCGGTTCGGCGGCAGCGGATCGACGCGGCCCTTGCGGGTGAGTTGCACGACGAGACGCCCCCCGAGGCCATACTCGGCATCGGCGATCATCAACCCCGTGAGGCTCGCCCCGAACGGGTCGTCGACCTGGCGATTTTCCTTTGCCAACTCTTTGGTGCGACGACGCTCCTCCGCCGATTCAATTTCCAATAGTCGCAGCAAATGATCGAAGTGATCGGGTGCGGTCGGGTTCCGCTTCTCGGGCGGCACGGCGTAGCGTGCCCGCACGCGCCGTTCGCGGAACACGGCACCATCGAGTGCAGTAATGACTTTGCGGGCGTGCGAATCGGTGATCTCGACGATCGACGCTTTGGCGAGGAACGAGATTTTGCCGATGAACTTGCCATCGATACCGGACGCACTCGCGATGAAGCGGAGCACCTCGCTGGCGGTGGCGTTGCGGGGAATCGGTTCGAACTGAATGGTGGCCATGCCATCAGTTTAGGAGAAGTGGCGTTATCGTTGCACGACCAATTGACGCCAGTGCCGGACCTGGCTCGTCTGCCAGCGTTTGCGCGCGGCTTCTTCGTTGTGGCTTTCTGTATCGTCGTCGGTGTCGTCAACGTGCGTAATCGTGCCGTCGGCGTGTGCGGAATTGTTCGTTCGTAGAACGATCCACGAACCGAAACCCACGACGAGTATCGCAATCAGAATCAAACGCAGGCGAGTCATTCGCGGCCCTCCATGGCCATGTTCGCAGACAATACCCATACCTCGCCGCGGTGTAAAGAGCGTTTGGAAGTACCCGTGGCTCGGTGGCTCGTTCATTTACCCGATGATTTCCGTGATCGGATTACCCCACGGTACGAGCGGGTACGGCCGTTGGAGGCGGTCTTTCAGTTCGGTTTCGTGCGAGATACCGAGGCA
>JAYWCL010000135.1:0-3456 GCA_043780595.1 Limnoglobus sp. | reverse complement strand
GGGATACTACGATGCCCGCGATCGGCCGAAGAGTGCGACGGCTTTGCGTCGCGACGCTTTGGCCGAACGAATTCGTACGATTCATGCGGCGAAGAAGGGTCGTTACGGTTCGCCGCGGATGCACGCCGAACTCGTGGACGAACGCGAAACGTGGTGCGTCAACGCGGTGGCGAAGGCGATGAAATCGCTGGGAATCCAGGCGATTTCGCACCGCAAGTTCCGCGTGTCGACGACCGACTCGAACCACGAGTTCCCCGTGGCCGACAACGTCCTCGACCGCAACTTCACCGCCACGGAACCGATCGCGGTATGGCTGGCGGACATGACCTACATCCCAACAGCCGAGGGCTTCCTTTACTTATCCATCGTGGAAGATTTGTTTTCGAGGCGTGTCGTGGGCTGGTCGATGTCGGAGTCGATGGAGAGCCGTGGCGTGGTCGACGCGCTGCACATGGCGATCCGGTCGCGATGCCCAGGAGCAGGGTTGTTGGCGCACTCGGATCGCGGCAGTCCGTACGCCAGCGAACACTATCAGCGGCAGTTCGCGAAGCACGGCATTCGGTGCAGCATGAGCCGTCGCGGCAACTGCTGGGACAACGCGCCGATGGAGTCGTTTTTCGCGAGCCTGAAGAAGGAGTTGGTGCATCACGAACGGTACGCGACGATGGCGGAAGCGAAGGCGAGTCTCTTCGAATTCATCGAAGTGTCCTACAACCGCGAACGCCGTCACTCCTCGCTGGGCCCCAGCGAAGTTCGAAGGTAACGAATACTCCTAACCGACTGTCCGTTTTCCGTGGGGAAGTCCACTTTGAGATCGAGCCGCTTCTCACTGGCAGGCATCGGGAATCGTTACGCCAACGGTTTTAGCCTACTCCTTCGGTCGTCGATCCTTGTGGATCGTGAAAGCTAGCATTTGGGCGCGATAACGCGTTTCCTCCGCACTCGTACCCACCGCACGTGTTTTTCCTTCTCCGTAACAGCCCTTGCTCAGCAATCGCTCGAAGCCGGTTGCGTCCGATGTCGAGCGGAGTTTCGCCAATCCGGATTGACCCAAACTGTTGAAAAGAACCGGCACTTCTGTGGTTTTTTGCACGGCGAGGATCGCGAGATGTTCGATTCCCTCCGTTGCCGATGCCCGCGACGGGTTTACCTCCAGCATCGGCAACACCTGCCGCTGATTCACCTGCAATCGATTGTCTTCATTCTTGCGTAGCGACGGGAACACCGGATCGATGCCGTACTTCGAGTCCAAATAGAGTGCGGTGAAATCGATCGGGTAACGGCTTTCGTTGATGACTGTCAGCAAGAGTTTGTCGCCCGTGAAGAGGTGCAGATTCGTTGCGGGCAGCGTCACTTCCTTGCCGTTCACGGACAGTTTCAGCGCGAATCGCAACCCGTCTTCCTCGTTATCCGTTGGGTTCGTCGCACCGCAAATGGCTTTCAAATTCTCCGATTTTGCGATGATCCGCGCGGTGTTCGCGAGCCATTTCTCGATAGGCTCCGAGTCGGGATTCGGGCCGAACGCGGGCGGCTTCACTCCCGGTACGCTCGTGTTGAATCCGCGAGCCGGTACGAGAATCACCTTCATTTCCGGAGACTTACTCGGATAAACGCGCACGAGCCAGTCCGCTTGTTTCGGGTCGATCACCGCTCGAAGTAACGATTGCGGCGTATCGAGGCTGCGCAGAATCGTGCGCAGTTTCTCGTGCGTCTCGTTTGTCAGTGCCGTATTGTTATCGTCGAAGGGATCGATGCTAAGCCGCCGCTTCATGTCGCCGAAGTCGATCGATACGACTTTGCACACGCCGCCAACGGGCAGTTCGGCCACTTCTGGCTTCGACTCGAATTTCGTCGGGCTGACACGCGAATCCGACACCGAAACCGAATCGACGATCACGTGTCCGAGTATCTCTTCGCCTTTCCCAGGTGGCGACATCACCGCGAGAATACTCCCCGGTGTGATCCCCATCACGCTACCCGCCGAAATCGAATATTGATCGTTCGACTTCGCGAGTTGGATGCTACTTCGCCCCACGTGGATCGTGTCGCCAAACAACTGACGATCTCGATCCGCACCTTCGATCACGGGGGTCGGGAACGTCCGACCGATCGCGCCGTAGTGCAGGTGGATCCGTTGAGTGATCTCGCGATAGGTGAGTGGCTTTTTACTCTTCGCGGCGGATTCGGAGACGATCTGGCAGAAGGTGTACGTCAATAATCCGTGGGCCTTCGGTGAAGGCGAATCGGGTGGCAGATCGACTTCCACCGTCGGTTCGCAAGCCTGCGCGGCATAGATCGCCACGAAGCCATCTTTGTTTGCCATCTTCAGAGGCGGGCTTTCCCCGACGAAACTCCGCAACTTATTCGGGTTAGGATTTTTCTTCTCGCGTTCGTTGGCTGCGTTTTCGGCTGTCTTTAAAGCGTCTTTGGGAATGCCGAGGTCGCCGGTAGTGTCGAGTTGCCGCTTCCGTTCGGTGCTGGTGCCGCGCGTGATCGTACCGGAATGACAGGCATCGACGAGGATGAACACCGACGCTTTTTTCGACCCGATCGCTTTCAGCCAGTTACCGAGTTCGTCATCGATGATCGCATTTTCGACGGTACCGCGAACGTTGTTCCACTTGCCGACATCTCGCGGCAGGAACAGTTCGTCCAGGCCGTCCGGTTCGGGTTCAGCTTCCGGCGCGTTATTCTCGGGCTGTTGGCTCCCGTGGCCCGAAAGCGAAATGAAGACCGTATCGCCTTCTTCCGCCCGCTTAGCCAACTCGACAAACTCGCGCTGAATATTGGCCCGCGTCGGCAATCGGTCTGCGTTTTTCTCGCCTTCGGCTTCCGAAAGTATGCGAATGGAATCAGCGGGAAAGCCACAGATTTCCGTGATCGTCTTTTTGAGAAGCAGTACATCGTTCGCCGAACCGCCGAGTTGCAGGCGTTCGGCCAGATTCGGATACTTGCTCACACCAACGAGTAGCGCATGACGCTTGTTCGTCGCCCCAGGTGTTTGGGCATTCGCCACCGGTAACAGTGCAAAACCCACGAGCAACGCAAGAATCCGAAACATAAAACGCCTCCAACTGAGAAGATAGTAACCTTTTACCCTGGTGAAGCTTCGCAGGGAAACTGAGATAGATTGCGGTCTGAACGCCCCGGAGGGGCGTAGGAATGTAGCCACGGGTAAAGCGCAGCGGAACCCGTGGAACTTCCTGCTTCAGAGGCCGCTACTACTTGCAAACTCATCCACGGGTTGCACTCCGACCGCCTTCGGCAGTCGTCATTCCACCCGTGGCTACATTCCGTTGCCCCATCCGGGGCAAAAGTCGACTATACGAGACGGAAGGGTTATTACAGAAATTCGTCTTAGAGTCTATCCCATAAGGGGTGGTTACCAGCAGGGAAACACGGTGACAGTGGCTGTTTACCCAGGGAATTCAGCGTTGTCATCGCCGGGATCACAGG
>JAYWCL010000134.1:0-6333 GCA_043780595.1 Limnoglobus sp. | reverse complement strand
AATTCCGCGACGCCGCGAAGCGAACTGTGGTTGATGAGCAGGAGGGCGAGCACGACCTGTTCGATCCACTTCGACGTGACGGGCAGCGAGAACAAAACCTTATCGTCGTCCTTCGGCGGCGTAAACTCGCGGTCGAGCGCCGACTGCACCTTGCCCGTTTGCGCGGCAACGAATTTTCGGCTGACGTGATGATCGCGTGCGGTCTGACTGACCGACTCGTTCCCGGCAACGACCTGCACGGCCAGATCGCGACGCTGGGCCGGATCGAGCGACCGCGCCGCAAAGTTCCGGTTCGCAGTCGCAGCGGAGTTGATAAGCTGAACCATGTCTGTTTCTTCCATGAATGTTCGTTTTG
Organism: Limnoglobus sp.; assembly: GCA_043780595.1. Classification (GTDB taxonomy): domain Bacteria; phylum Planctomycetota; class Planctomycetia; order Gemmatales; family Gemmataceae; genus Limnoglobus. Next base: position 5,978 of record JAYWCL010000134.1, on the reverse strand, counting down.
CAACTCACACTCTGGGAGAAACAGGCACTTTACGATAGCCGAATCGCAATCGCAAACAAACGCAAAACTGCTACCCACTTTTGAACCGTGCCTAATTCGGCAACCCGCCTACGCCGTATTTCATATATGAACCAAACGCATACGCCACCGCATACGAAGCCGAGAATCATTAACAGAACGATACCCATATTCGTTACTCAGGTGGTTTCTGCAAGTAATAGCCATGTTGTCCTTCGGCCGCAATTCAAACAATCCGTATCGTCGAGGACAATTGATTTCTTCGCTTTCATGGTGTATCCACACGAATAGCACTTGCAAGCGACAGGTTGTGTGAAATCCGTTCGCAATTTCCACATCGTTCGCACGTTGTCTTTATGCAAATATACCAAACCTGCGTGCATCCAGATTCTGCCAATCGCAGATGCGGAGCTCAAGGAGTCTCGTTGCGCGATGGCCGCATCGGCTTGGTCTTCTATCGCTTTCCAAAACTGATACGCCTGCTTCATCCGATGTGGCGCGGAAATCAACTTCACCGCGAGTGGTAGACCCGTGCGACCTTCCAAAGTGCGAATGATTTTGGTCATCGATGCTAGTCGCTCGAGTGCATCGGTGCGGAAGAACAGCGGCGCAAATTCCACAATGTGCGACACCGTATCGACGGCAGGTGGATTCCGATTCAGGAACTTTTGCTGGTACTGCGTGGAGAAATCGAGGTGTTCGAGGCTCTGTAGCGACAAGTCGATTGTTTCGTTGTAATATCCATCAATTAGCAGGGCGTCTACTTTTCGCGCAATTTTCCAATACCTCAGCCAAGCTGACTCAAGTTCTGCCTTTTTGGCCACGTTCGTTGCCCGGTAATGAGGCAAAATGCCCGCCTGAAACTAACTTAATAAACGGATAAGCAAATGACAACCGCCCTCCCTCGAATAATCGCCTACGGGCTTGTTCCTTCGGGACTGCCCTACTTCTCCGATGCGTGGGCTTCTATCTTTAGCTGCACACGAACTCACCCCACCGGGTCGCACGGTTATGAACCCGATACTTCGCGAATATCTGCTCAAGGGCGTCTTCCTCGGGTTATGGGCGTATTTGGCGCTGATCTTGCCGCCGCCCACACCTGACTGGCCGCGTTTTGGCCGCATACTTGGCTTCGCCGTTGGCGGGCTGGTCCTCGGCCTGATCGCGGGGGCGGTCATTCAGATTCGCCGCGGATACCGGCCCGGAACGAACCTGAAGGCGTTTCCGCTAGTAGTTTTGCTCGAATCGCCATTCTGGATTTACGCAGGCCTCGTGGCGGGGCTGGCCATCGGCCTCGTCGTCGAAGTGAACGTCGATTCCGCAGAACCCGTCACCGGCTGGCTTGCGTACTTCGTCATCGGCGGCGCGATACTCGGGTACGGCTTCCAGCAGTTGCGCGAAGTCAAAGACTGGGCGTGGCGATTCGGCTTGGCGGCGATCGTTGGCGCGGCGCTCGTTTACTTCGCCCTCTATTATCTCGAACTTCTCGCGGGGCTATCGGCGTCGTCGTCGAAGCAGAATTTCGCGTTCATCGTGCTCGCGGGGTTGCCGTTCTTTTACCTGCTGACGTTCTGCGGTGAGGCTGAGGAATCCGAAGTCGAGATTGCCGCGATCTGTGCCGCGCTCGGAATCGGGCTGTATCTGCTCGGCATCGAATCGGGTGCCGATCTGTTTGCGGGCAAGCTGATTTTCTTCGCGCCGCTGATCGTCTACTTCGTCTACGTCACGCGCATCATGCCGGGGTTGCGCGTGTTCAAGCACGTGCTGCGCGGCTACTCGGCGCTCAACCTCGGGCAACATCTACCCGCGCTCATCAGCTTTAAACGCGCTTTGCGGCTCAGCCCGACGAACGAACTCGCGACGCAGGGAATGTGGTCGTTGCACCAGGATGTCGATGTGACGAAACTGGCGTCGGATTCGGCGCTGCTCGATCATCTCGATTACGATTTTTGTTTGACCCAAGCCGGGTCGATGTTGCTCGGCGGGCAGGTGCCAACGGTGGGGCAACGCCAGAAAGCCGGGCAGATGCTGACGTTGGTCGAACGGCAAGTGCCGAAGCTCGCGGCCCGCGTCGATTACCTGCGCGCTGTCTCGCAAACGCACGCCAAGGAGTTCGATGCCGCCGCCGGCACACTCACGCGATTGCTCGACCCGGAGACGCCGTACGACACTGCGAAGCGGAACCCCGTGCTGTTCGGCGCGTGGGACTTGGCGACGCGGTTGCACCCGGAGTTGGTCAAACGCCTCGGCACGAACGAACTCGCGAAACCGGGGCGGCGCATGTCTGCCATCGCTGCGGTCGAACGGCAATTGGCCGCCGAGCCGAACGACGGCGCGGCACACGAACTCAAGTCGATGCTCTACGCATCGCTGACGGAGTCCGAATTCGTCGCCGATGCGGCATCCGGGCTGCCCGAAGAATTCCACTACGATTACGTCGAACAACTCGGTTTCGCGCTGGTGGACAACGCCGAGGCCGACAAGCGCGAACGCGGCATGGCGTTCCTGCGAATCGCGGGCCGTGGCCTGCCCAGTCGCGGGCCGACGATCTTCGGCAAACTCGCCGATGTCGCCGCATTGCACGGCCAAACTGCTGAAGCACAAGGCTATTTCGAGCAAGTCAAGCGTTGCGGCGTGCAGGTCGGCCCGAAGGCGTTACCCGAAGATCAACGCGCGATTTACTTCAGCACACTGCAAACGCTCGCCGCCTCCGCCGAGGCACGCGGCGACTACGATGCCGCCATCGGCGACCTGCGGCTGTACCTCGAAGGCGGCCGCAACGAGGCCGAGTCGTTCCGCAAAATGGCCGACCTTTACGAGAAGAACAAAGACCCGCTCAACGCACTCTTGATGACCGAAACCGGACTCGTCTACAACGGCAAGGATCGCGACTTTCTCGAGAAGAAAGACAAGTATTACTACTCGGTCGATGTCGAGAAGCTAAAGAGCGTGAAGGACAAAGTCTTCCGCTTTTTCGATGTGAATTATTGCACGACGAAGGCGAAGCAGATCCTCGATCAGCGCGAGGCCGACCTCGGCTTGATCGACTGGGCGTTGCACCTCTCGCGGCTCGCACGGGTGATCAAACCCGACTCGGCCCCCGTGCAACTATCCGAGGCACGTTGCCTTCTGCGCAAGGGCGAAAACGATGCGGCACTGCACCTGCTCGAAGACATTCGCGAAGCCAAACCGAGCGGCTCCGAAGACAAGGAAGCATGGTTCCAGGCATCGAAATTAGTCGGCGATATGTACCTGAACGAACTCAATCGCCCGGACTTGGCGGTGCAGTGCTACCTCGATTACCGCGACTACTCGAAGAGCGGCGCAGACACACTGTTCCACATCGCCCGTTCCTACGAAGCCGGTGGCGACACGAACAAAGCGATCTCGTTCTACGAGCAAGTGACCGCTTACGAACAGCACCCGAAATACTGGGACGCCACCGAAGCGATCCGGCGATTGAAGGGGCAGTAATAATCGAATTTTCGCCGCGCGACTCCCACCGGGATGAACCCGGTGGCTCGTATGCGAACTGACAATCGAGCACCGGATACATGGACGAAATACGCGCGGACGTTACGCAGGAACTGCCACCGGAATTGGTAATTGCGTATTGTCGCGCGTACTTTCGGCAAGCGATAGCGAACCCGCAAAGTGTGCCGCCGTGGTCCGAATGGTGGGCCGCGAACGCGGAACGGGTGGAGCGCGTGTTCCCGATGATCGAGTTCGTGCGATTGAAGCACCGCGGATTAATCGGGGCACAACAACACCTTCAGATCATCGGCGAATCGCCCGAAGTGAATTAAACAATGCAAGAACCGCATCACGGCAGTTTGACGTTCTCTAACTGGAACGGCACATCGACCGATACGACTTTCGTTCCCGTTTGCACGACCTTCGTCGGCACGCCGTGGGTGCTGGACTTGGAGAACTTGAGCGTCATGTCGATCGTCTGACGCCAGCCATCGCCGGAGTAGTTCGTTGCCGTTTGCTGCGGTGCGGGTAGGACTTTCCCCTGTGCGTCGTAAAATTTTACGGTGTTGATGAGGTTGCCGATGTTCAACGCTTCGGGTGGAATTGCTCGTCCGCCCATCATCTGCTGCAACACCCATTGCTGCATCGTTTCCCCGCGAATGTGAACCGTTGTCGAGCCATCTTTATGCACGGTGTATTCGGAAACCGTAAGCTTCGAGCTATACGGCCCTTCGGTGGATTTGCCGACGGAGTTCGCCATCTGGTCGATGGTAACAATCGGTACGTTCGGCACGTGAATATCACCGCTAACGACGCCTTCGAACCGCTTGAGCAGTCGAATACTTCGGTCGTCGGTGCGAATTGCGAGCGGCGTTAAACGTGGATTCGGTGCTGTGGTCTGCACTTGCGAGAGGCCGCCGTTATCGCCGTCGAACACTTGCATGAATTGCCCACCGCCAACTCCCATCATCACGACTCGCCCGCCCCAGCCCCAATTGCCGTAATTGTTGAGGTTATACTCGTGCTCGGGGATGAGATCGGCAAACAGCGGTCGCCCGTCCTCGTCGGTCGCGCGGGTGATGCGCACGTTCGATGCGCCTTGCCAATTGAGGCCCGGCAACGGGGCAACATCGAGGCAAATCTGCACGCGCCCCGCGCCGCGGGTAATCCGATTGCCGGGGAAACGCGACGGTAGCGATAGCACGCGAACCGGCCCTGTCGCCTGGCTGGCAAGGCGTTCGCCATTACCGTCGATCAACAGAATCGGCGCAGTTCCCGGCGTCAGGGGGTTGCGGTTATTACCGTCCTCGTTCCACGACATGCGCATCGCGCGGCCATTGCTGTAGTAGCTCGTACTGTTCGCGCTTGCGTTTTTGGGTAATGGCAATTCGGTTCGATGTTCCTCGCAAAGCCCCGTTGCGAGGCAAATTGCATCGAGTGCCTGCCAAATGGGGATCTCGCTGCTGGTGACGGTCACGATTCGGTTCGGATCTTTGACCTTGCCCACGACGAGGATCAGATTGATCCCGGATTTCTTGGCGAAGTCGGCAACGACGGCGGAAGCGGGTACGTTGCGGTAGTCGAGCACGATCGTTTTCGCACCGAGATAGCGTTCGGACTCTGCCATTTTGCTGAGATGGATCAACAGTGTCTCCGCGCGATCGCGAACTTCGGCATCGGTCGATTGCTCGACGGCTTGTTTCAGTGCAGGAATGGCGGAGGTGCCGAGATTTCGCAAGCCAAAACTCGCACGTTCGCGATCGTCAAAACGCGGTTCGCCGAGTTGCTGAATCAGGATTTCAATCGGGGGCGTTTTCGCGGGTTCCGCAGCCGAAACGATACCGAAAAGTGCGATCACTCCGATCGTGCCGATGAATCGACGCATGGACGCCACCCTCCTGCAATTCGGAACCCGATTCCTCGAAAGATTATCGTACCGCGTCGAACGAGGGGAATACAAGCAACTTCTTGCGAAGTTTGTCGCAACATCGTTCGCCGCGCGAAACTTTACCGGTGCCGTAGGCCTGCGTATCTTGTTCTTACGACCACACTTGAGGCACTCTGCGTATGACCACGCACACGATTCGCTTGAATCGCTTCTGGATTTCGACCGCGCTGCCTATTGGCCGGATAAGGTTTGCGCGGTCGTTCGGCAAACCGCGTACGTTGGACGCGAATGAAACCGTCTGGATCGTCGCTCGTTCTTCGCCCGGAACGGGTACGGCCACGCTGAACGGTACGTGGCTCGGCAGTTTCGAGGCAAAGGTGCCGTTCGCGTTGGAAATCACCGGCTTGCTTTTGAACCGGAACGAAGTCTGTCTGGAAATCGTTGCAGATGGGGAACTGGCCATCGAAGGCATCGTACTCGAGATCCGCCAAACCGAGGTTTAGAGTCTATCCCATAAGGGGTGGTTACCAGCAGGGAAACACGGTGACAGTGGCTGTTTACCCAGGGAATTCAGCGTTGTCATCGCCGGGATCACAGG
>JAYWCL010000133.1:0-17244 GCA_043780595.1 Limnoglobus sp. | reverse complement strand
GTATTGGCCGCGACCGAAGCCGCACTGCGAACCTACATCACCACCGGCCAACTCCCGCCCCTACCGCCAGCCACAACTTCCGCAGGCTGAAGGGTTACTTCCGTGGTTGTCTTCTGTTTTAAAGCTAACATCGCAAAAAGATTAGAATTCACCACGAAACACACGAATCACACGAAAATGAAAACATGTTTTTGAAATCCTTCATTGCATTTCTCTGCTTCCGTGATTTCCGTGTATTCCGTGGTTGTTTTCTATCTTGAAAGACTAGAACTCACCACGAAATACATGAATCGCACAAGTATAAAACCAACTTACTTGTTCATCGAGTGATTCATTCCACGAGTCGCGGATTTGCCCAGTTCACATCGGCGCGAATGTCGCCACCTGGGCCGAAATCGACTTCGAGCGTCAGACGTTTCGCCTTCGTAATATCCACCCGCACGTTACCCGCATTCTGCGAGACGGCTTTTGACTCCCGCACTTCGCCATCGACGAGAATGCGAACGACAGCCGAACCGCGCGGGCCGGTAATCGGGTCGAGGCCGATGGTGGCGTCGAAGCGGCGAAACTTACCATCGAGTGCGTAAGTTCGCACGGCGTGCGGGTGGGTGCCAAAGCCGCGGTCGAAGGTGCTGACGCCGTCGGCGGTCTTCAACCGAAGCGGTCGATCCTTCGCACTGCGGTTCGTCGCCCACGGCCACGTCACTTCGCCGAACGGTTGAAGTTTTTCGGACAATGGCCGCAATTCGGTGAGGTCGATTGCCTTCGGATTCATGCCATCGAGCGCGACGACATCGCCGAGCGGCACTTCGATTTTCGCACCGAAAACAGTCGTGCCGCGCAGTGTCGTCGCATCCGCAGTGATCGCGGTCAGCGTGAATCGCGAGCCGTTGGCGGTCACCAATCTCGCGGTCCGCCCCTTCGGTTTGCGTGCCACCGTGAGGCTCGGATTCAGCGCGACGGCGGCAATGGTGGTCGCTTCCAAGTCAACCGATTTTCCCGCGACTAACAGCTTCAACGACCCACCATCGCCGAGTTGTTCGATGTCGCCGATCTGCACGTCGCCGTTGCGTAATAGCACGAAATCTTTTTTTCGCTCGGCAGGTAACCACGGATAACGATCCGGAAACGCCGACAGATCGCCGGGGATCGGCGTGTACCAGATCACTTGCACGAAGCCGAACGGCACGCGCAGTTCCGCCGTGGCTCGCAATCGCACGGCGGTTTCGTCACCACCGATGATTTCGCCACCGATCCGGTCGCCATTCGCAAGGATCACGCCACTGCGTATGGGGTAACTAGGTCGCGTCGTTTTTTGTTGCTGAATCGACAAGACATCGGCTGCCGGTATCGTTGATACTGGGTCGCGGAAATGCAGCGCCCCCGCTGCGTCGATGCGGTCGATGATGCCGGTGCGTTCGCCGTCCGCGATCGTGTCCACGACGAACGCCGGGGCCGAAGGCGGCGCGAATGCGATGAGATGCAGCACGAGTGCGAGTATCATTGTCTACTTCTTCGCCTTCCGTTGCGCGGGTGTCAGCGGCACGATTTCGATGATGTCCTCCCCTAAATTTGCACCCGGAAGATTCGCACCGAAATGTACGCACTGTGTCTTTCCACCGTCATCCACAAGGTCCGGACCGATGCTCCAGAGGATCGCCTGACCGGGCAAAATCTCGAGTTGTTGTCGACGACTCCACATGGGTCCGAATCCCGGTTCCGGTTGAAGTAACATCCGTCCATCGCCGAAAGCTCCAGCATCATTACTGAAATTGCGTCCTATCATAGGACCACTTCCGGACTCGTGGAGCGGTTCGAGCGGCCATTGTATAACACCGCCCGCAACGGCCGCAACCGCACGCAAGTCTACTGACTGACGACGATTCTGGCCGATGCCAGGGGGTCGATAACTTACAAGGAATTCGCTAAATTTTAACCTCCCCATTGCCATCATTCCACCACCAGTCGCTACGTGTGCGAGCCATTCGTCATCTTGTACCAACCCAAAACCCGGCGGTCTTTGCAAACTGAGATCGGATTGCGATTCGAAGTCCCCCTCGATCGTTTCCCCAGTCGAGATGCGATAGCGGATCGGCTTGCCGTCGTACGGGTCGAGCGGCACGACGGGCAGGTACTTCGGCACGAGTGCGTCGAGACTGGGCGGCAACGAACCGACCTCCGCACGGTATAAACAGACTGCCGCTTTCGTTGCTTGCATTCGCGCACGGGTCACGACGAGTCCACTGCTGATTACTCCGTAAGGCGGATACCCACCGATTTCAAACGCGAAATTGTTGCCCGTGAACCGCGCCATCTCGGAGATGCGAACCAGCTGATTTTTATGATCGTTCCCTAAGCCGATGATGCGATGTAGTCGTTCGCGTTCCCACGGCACCACCCACGAAAACGAGAGTAGATTCGCTTCGAGATCGGCACGCGCTTCGACGGGTGATTTTTGTCCCGAACGATTCGCTGGGTGCATTCGGTCGATCAGAGTTTGCTTGAGCCACTGGCTCGGCGCGTTGAACGTGTTGCGGGCGATCATGCGTTCGACGGTGAACATTTCCATCGATTCGGGTGGCCGCGTCGCCGTGTGGTGATCGAGCACCGCGATCAACTTTCGCAGTAAATCCGGACGACCGTCGAGCCGCTCGAGCCAACTGCTAATCGACATTAACGCATCGTTTTCCCCTGCGATGCCGATGCGCTGGCAGTAAGAAGGTTGCTGCGTTCGCGCGTTGCGGGTGATGGCAAGCGCCGTTTCGAGGCAGGTGAGGTACGCTTCGGGGTCGCCCGCTGCCTGTTTCTGATAACCGCGAGCGAGCAAGGAGATGATCAACTCGCGAGAATCGGAAATATCGCGAATATGTGTCAAGTGAATGAGACCGCGCGGGTTCTCGATCGGCCCGAGTGGCTTCTTGACAATCTCGCGGGCCTCGACATCCCATGCGTTCGCGAATTGTTTATCCATCCACGCTTCGAGGTCGGGACGATTCGCGGGCCAACCGTACTTGATGACGGAATGAATTTGCGACTGATACGGAAGGACGAATTGTCCGCTTAAGTTATTGCTTTCCGCAACTTGTGGAAACAACGGGCGATCCGGTTGACCGAAGTTTTTGCTTTCCCGATACAGCGAGACAACTCGACGGTAAACGCGGCCGCCGTCTTCGCTGTCGAGTTGCGGGACGGTTGCCGCGAACCGGATGTCGTCGTCGGTTTCGGGCAATAGCGGCACTTCGACTGCACGGTACAAGACCGCGAACGCGGTGAAGGCAATCATCGCGACGCCGACGCTACCGAGCGCGACGAGTGGCCGTCGCGTGCCGAGTCGATCCGATGCCCACGCCCGCATGAGGAAACGAGCGGCGAATAGTGCGAGTAACGGCACGATGAATAACTGCCAGCCGTGGACCCCACCCGTGAGCAGCGATGGCAGCCAGAGTAACGCGAGTGGCCCTCCCACCAGAAATCCGACGCCGACGGCTACGACGGTTTTGCGAAACAGCAGCCCCGCTACCAGCCCGAAAGCGTATCCGTGCAACATAAACATCAGCAGGAAATAAACGAGCGACCAAACGTCGACGGTGAATAGTCCACTCCGCAACACCCCGCCTGCGCGTTCGCTGCGATCTTCCAATGCGTATCGCAAAATGCTGGGTAGCGCGACTGCAAACGACCAGACCAACGTGACCGCGAACCCGCTTGCGATCTTGGCGAACCAGAGTCGCCCCGTGGGAATGCGTCGCTCGCCCCAATAGGCCCACGAACCAGCGGTTTGTTCGTCCGACCAACCGAGAACGGCGGCGATCACCCCGGCGAACAGCGTGGCCGACGGCCAGACGAACAACATCGGCACATCGGGGTGTAATGCCAGCGTGCCGACCGCGAGGCTGAGAATCGAGCCGATAATCAGCGGCCAGCGCATCTGCCGGAATGCCAACCACGCGAGGGCGCGAAACCCAAACCGGAGCCGCCGTTTCACAACCTGGCGTGCGGATTTCTGTGCCGTGCCGATCAACCCCGGTGTCAGTTCCACTGCAATTCGCAACCGGTCCGGCTTAGTGAACACCGCGTACGACATGACGATAGGGATCAGGATTTGCAAGTAGGCGCTGGCGTGGATCGGAAAGTCCATCGATTCCCGATCGCCACCGCGAGCCAGTCCCGTCGAAAGAAACACCACCGATACAAACGGGAACACGAACAGCCCCACAAGCGTGGCGAACACTAATCCGAGACCACACGCGGCGAGCGTCGAATTCGAGAAAGAAGAGCCGAACGCACCCCAACCGAACGCACCCACCGCGAGCACCAACCCCCAAAACACCCACGTCATTTGCAATCGCCCACTGCCGAAGACACCCGCAAGTAACGCGGCCATCAACAGTGCCATCGCCACGATCACGACGAGTACGAAACCGGCGATCATCTTCGCTCGCCACACGCGCCAGCGGTTCGCGGGGAGTTGTTCGAGGAAATGGAACGTGTCGTTTTCCCGTTCGCCCGCGAACAACGCCCCGCCGATAACGACGCCGGCCGTGAGGACGATCGCCATCGCGGTCAGTCGCGGTGCATTCGATAACGAGCGAAGACTCAACGCGCCTTCGTCGGCATTGCTCGTTCCACCGAACGCCGCCGTCGCTGCGATGATCCCACAGCCCATCAGAACGAGCGCGATCAGGATCGCGCCTTGCTCGCGGATTTCTTTCCAAAGTACGGCACGGGTCATGGCTACACCCCTTCTTCGTACAGTTCGTTTTCCAGTTCTTCGCCCGTTCGCAACCGTACCGGCGATGGATTCCGTCGCGTATCGGCCTTCACCATCAGTGCTGCGTAGACATCTTCCAAATTCACGGCGGCTTCTTCGGCATCGGTCAAATCTTCGCGGTGGAGGAACGTGCCCAAGGCGTCGGGGTCGGGGTTTTGCAACAGCACCTGCATGAACTTCCCGACCCGCTTCGTTTGCAACACTTTGCCGATCGACGAGAGATCGGGCATCGTGCCCGACGCACGAAATTCGACGCGACGAAAGTTCTTACGCAGGTCGTCGAGCGGGGCCGCGAGCGACACCACACCATCTTGTACGAATGCGGCATGGGACGCGAAGCGTTCGAGTTCGGAAATCGAATGGCTCGAAATCAGGATCGTTCGGCCTTCCGCGGCGAGTTCGACGAGGCTCGAAAGGAACTCGCGGCGCGTGAGCAAATCGAGGCCCGATGTCGGTTCGTCGAGCAACAGCACCTGCGGATCGGCCGCGAGCGCGAGCGCCAAGCCGACGCGCGCGTATCCGCCCTTAGACATTTCTTTCAGCCGCTTCGATGGGTCGAGCGCCAGTTTTTCGACCCACGCGGAATAGAGTTCGCCGAAGCCCGTTCGGTGAAACGAAGCCGTGAACCAGCCGATCTCTGCGACGGTCATCCAGTCGTAGAATCGCGGTTTTTCGGGGACGTACCCGACGCGATGACGGAGTTCGTAAGCGCGCGACCAGCAGTTCAGCCCGAGGATTTCCGCGTGACCCGAATGCGGTTGCACTAAGCCCGTCAGGACTTTCATCGTCGTCGATTTGCCCGCGCCGTTCTCGCCGAGGAGCGCGAACACAGAGCCTTTCGGCACGGTCAGGGACAGCCCGTTTACTGCGGGCTTTCCGCGATACCGCACCAGCAATTTCTCGATGACTATCGCATCGCCGTCGATCATGGCCGCCCCTTTCGCGTACGTGAATTAACTGGTGTGGCCGTTGCGGGTGGAGTTCAACCGCGGCCATTCGTCTTCGACCATTTTGCAAACGTCGACTGCCGACAACCCCGCAGAAGCCGCCTCGCGCAGAGCCTCGCGCAGTCGGAGCAGGACGAGCGCACGCCGTCGTTCGCGGCAACGCTTCGGCCCCTCGGCGGTAATTTCCATGCCCAGCCCACGCTTGGTTTCGAGGATTCCCGCCCGTTCGAGTTCTTGATAGGCGCGTACGACCGTGTTCGGATTCACGACGAGTTCCGCCGCCAGATCGCGAACGCTCGGCACCATCTCACCGGGAGCCAGGTCGCTCGCCGCCACGGCAAAGACGATCTGCCCGATGATCTGTTCGTAGATGGGAACCGGAGATTCCGGTCGCACGCGGATGGTCATCGCACTCGCACATAGAGTGTTGGTGTATCAGTTGACTAGTACGGTAACACCAGTCGATAGATCGCGTCAAGCAAAAACTATCCATTTTCCCACCGGCGAGTTTCGCCCACCTGCGACCGAATCTTTATCTGCGACAGATACCGTTGACACGTTTGGAAACCGCGTTATAAGACGTGACGCAATCAGCGAATTGGGAGCGGCGAATGTCCGACGAGGTGACCCCGGTATCGGTGTTGATGGGGGAAATCCGCAGGTTCGCGGAGGTCCGGGGTTGGGAGCCTTACCACTCGCCCAAGAATCTGGTCATGGCGCTCGCGAGTGAAGTGGGCGAGCTTTGCGATCTGTTTCGCTGGCTGACACCGGAAGAATCGCGAGAGATCGTCCGAGATCCCGCGCGTCGCAGGGCCGTGGCCGATGAGATCGCCGACGTGGCGAATATCGTGCTGCTGTTAAGTATGCACACGGGAATCGACCTGACGACGGCGATCCGGGAAAAGATGGTCGATAACGCAAAGAAGTATCCCGCGCCGCTGACCGGTGTGGAGACGGGTTTGCCGAGCTGAGTGGGAGTTCTCAGCAACCGGTAGCGTTCTTGGGGAAGAACGGCGTCGGTGTCATAATTTGCCTTGTTTCGTAGGGGGGCGTAATCATGCGCATTCGACCGATTTGGGTCTTGGTTCCGTCCTTCGCCGCAGCCGGCGTCTTCACGTATTCCGTCGTATCGGCACAAGAAACACCGCCGCCATTCGGGTATTATCCGCCGAAGGTTTCGCCTTCGACGAACACGAACGGGCAAGGCCCAACGTACATTCGACCTCTGAATGGGCCTGGCCAAAACTCGTACCCCGCACCGCCCGCTGGCACGGCGGACTACGGCTCCGCATTGCCCGCACCGACGGTGACTTACCCCGATCCCGCAACGGGTCGAACGAAGCTCACGCAACCCGTTACGGCTGGCCCCGTAGGCAAAACCGCACCGACGGTTCGCTTGGCCTCGGCTACGGAACCAATTGTAAATGTGCCTTCGCCGAAGTTTAACGTCGAGCCACCCGCACCGACGCTCAAGATGATCCCGCCAGACGCGAACCTCGCACCGCGCGTTCCGTCACCGACGTTCGGTACGCCACTGCCGCCACCGAAGTTGACGGTCGAATCGTCGATGCCGACCGAACCCAAACCACTCCCGTTGACGGCACCGATCCAATACGGGCCGACACCGCTGATCCCCGTTTTAACGGTACCACCCGTCGTTACGGTCGTGACGCCACCTTCACTGACGCCGCCGAGTGTGCCGAGCGGCCCGACGATGCTCACGCCGGTGCCGAGCATGGCCGCCGAGCCGCTCGAAGCCAAAGCGCCGACCATTCGCACCGCATCCAGCCCGTTCCCGACGACTCCGCAATCGGCCAAAAGTTCGCCGACGATCGGCCTCGAAGTGATCGCACCCGAGACGATCGGCGTCGGGCAAAATTTGACGTACGAATTGGTCGTTCGCAACTCGGGCACCACCTCCGTGGCGAATGTTCGCGTCGAAGAAGAGATCTCGGCGGGTGCGAAGTTCGTATCGAGCGACCCGAGCAGCGAGCGTTCCGGCGAGCGCCTCACTTGGACGCTCGGCGACATCGATGCGGGCGGGGAAAAACGGATCAAGATTACGGTCAAGCCTGCCGATGAAGGCGAAGTCCGCAGTCGTGCGATCGCCACATTCACGACGGCAACGGAAGCCCGCGTCAAAGTCACGCGGCCAAAAATTGGCCTTTCTGTCAAGGGAATCGAGTCGGCCCGCGTCGGCGACGAAGTCGCCTTCCAGATCCGAATCGCGAACACCGGAACGGGCACCGCCGCGAAGCTGATGCTTCAAGCGAAATTGTCCGACGGGTTGCACCACCCGCAAGGTGGAGTGATCGAAGCCGAGATTTTGAACCTGACCGCAGGGGAATCGAAAACGATTACCCTCCGCGCACTGGCTACGAAAGCGGGTGCGCATTCATGCTCGATCGTGGCATCGGCAGATGGCAACCCGGCGGAAACGACGCAGGCCACTACGACAGTCGTGGAACCGATCTTGCAAGCAAAACTGACCGGCCCCGCACGCTGCATGGTCCGCGGGGAGCCGGAGTTCAAAATCGACCTGGCAAACCCTGGCACGACGGCGACCGATCCGGTGCAAGTATGGGCCGTCGTTCCCGAAGGCTTCGAGTACATTCAGGCGAGCGATGGCGGAAACTATCAAGCCGCGAGCCGTACGGTGATGTGGAAACTCACCGCGATGGGCACCGGTTCGACGAAGTCGCTGTCGATGAAACTGCGGGCGGCGGTAGCGACTGAAGCGACGATCAAAATCGTTGCCCAAGCGGCAGCACCCGTTCCGAACGCGATGGAAACGAACGGTGTGATTCCTGCCGGTGGCCGTGGGGCGGGGCGGGTTCTCGAAGCGAAGGCGGAAGCGTCGGTGAAAGCCGAAGGCGTCCCTGCGATTCGCTTCGAGGTGATCGACATCGAAGACCCCGTCGAAGCCGGAAAAGAAGCGATTTACGAAATCAAAGTGGTGAACCAAGGCACGGCGGCTTGCACGAATGTCGTAGTCGCGGCCACGCTGGCCGATGGCACCGCGGCAACCGGTGCGACGGGGCCGACACAAGCACGCGGCCAAGGCCAGAGCATCAGCTTCGACGGAATCGCATCGTTGGCACCGAAACAAGAAGCGATGTTCCGGGTTCGCGTCAAAGGCAACCTGGCGGGCGATTTGAAATTCAAAGTTCAGTTGACGTGCGACGAAATTCGCACGCCGATCGTGAAAGAAGAAAACACGCGATTCCTCAAGGAATAGCCGTGCGATGGTCCGTCTCGATTCGTTTGGGGAAGCGAACGGGGCTGACCTTGAGTGATGGGGTGTGAGAGTGTTACTATCCGGCGGCACGACGGGGACACGTCGACACAGGCCGCACGGAACGGAATTCATTGCCATCGGCGGAACTTGTCGAGAAGCACCGCGGCTGGCAGGGGGAGGGAGTCCGTTTATGAATGCGACGCGAACGATGCCATTAGCTGAGACCGTTAAAATTCACATTCGCTGGATGATTCGCCGCGATATGGCGGACGTTCTGAAGGCGGAGCAGGAGAGCTTCGATTATGCTTGGACGGAAGACGATTTCCTCCGATGCCTCCGCCAGCGAAACTGCATCGGCATGGTTGTAGAGAATAAAGAGCGCGTCATCGGCTTTATGATCTACGAACTGCACAAGAGCCGGTTGCACGTGCTGAACTTCGCTGTGGCCCCGAATTTCCGGCGATCCGGAATCGGCTGCCAGATGGTCGGGAAGCTGATCGGTAAACTTTCCAGCCATCGACGGTCGAAAATTACTCTGGCGGTGCGCGAGCGAAACCTCAGCGCGCAATTGTTCTTCCGGCACCAGGACTTCAAAGCGAAGCGGGTTCTGCGGAAGTACTACGAAGATAGCGGCGAAGATGCGTTCCTGATGGAGTACCGCATCGACGACAACATCGAAGAAGCGATTGCACCGTTCAACCGGATCGCGCAGTTTGAAGAGAGTTGAACGGCTGGCACACGGTGAAATCGAAATCTCCAATAACGGCCCGGTCGGGAGCACGATGCGTGCGACCGAACGGGCCGATTGTATAAGCAGGCTTGTTTTGTAGCGGAAAAATTGGATCGGACCGAGTGTGGGAGAGCAATCGTGAACGCAATGGGGAACCGAACGATGCGTCGGTTATTGGCGGTGTTCGTCGCGGTGGCGCTCGTCGGTTTCACCGTACTCGGTCGGAATCGCCTCGCATACGCGGACCCCGTGCCCGTGATTGTCCTGCCCTCCGCACGAAATGCGGAGCCGCGTATCGACACCGCAATCGTTCAATCGCGGGCCGTCGTTCCGCCATTGCCGGCTCCGCCGATCATTCGCGCCGATGCGATCCCGAATCGTGCGTCCGACCTGGCATTTCCTGCATTGAAAGTACCCGAATACCTCGCGCCGTTACCCGCACCGCCCGTGAAAAAAGCAGTGGAACTATGGCCGGTCAAGAAGCCCGAGTTGCTACCGCCGCCGCTGGAAATCGTGCCGATACCCGTGCCCGTGCCAATTCGTACGGAACCGGTCGTGCCCGTTTTGATGCCTGCGCCGATCATCGCGCCCCCCACGATTTCGCCTGCCAAAGAGAATCAAAATAAACCGCAGGCATATGCTCCCACGGTGTGGGGAGAAAGTCCTGTGCCAAAAAAGAAACCAGATGTGGTTCGGGAACGACCAATGCCCGAACTTCCGTCGCTGTTCGAACCGACGCAACCCTCGCCAGCGAGGAATCCGGTGCCACTCGTCGAACCGACAAACCTTCCGCCACCCAATTACTCCTTGCAATTGGTAAAACCACAGCATATTCTCAAGCCAATGGAGCCAGTTACGCCGTTCGTTGCGATGCCTTCCGCGCAAGTGGCGGAAACGGCACCCGCGCCGAAGCCAGTGCCCGTAGTATCGAACACCAAGACGACACCTGGAGAATTCATCATGCCGCTATCACTTCGCAAAATCGCACTGTCGACCATCGTGGGAGCCACACTGATGGTCGCCCCGGCGTTTGCCGACAACCTCGACAAAAAAGACGACGCGACGAAGCAAGAGTTGGAGAAAACCAACGCGCTGATTGCCGAGATGAAACGCGACTTGGCAGACCTGAAATCCAAAGAACTCGCGAGCATCAAGAAGGAAATCGACGCGCTCAAGGAATCGAACAAACAGACGCAGATCTTCCTCGAAGGTGGCAGCGACAAAGGGTCTGCAACCGATGGCCTCCTGAAGAAGATGAGCCGCCTCGAAGAAACGCTCGCGGCTGTCGATAAAAAGCTTCAGTTACTCGATACGAAACTGTCCGCAAGCACGCGAACGGCGAGTTCCTCGCCGGAGAGTGCGAAGGCCATCGTCGAGATGGGCAGCGTGAAAATCGTCAACGATTACGAAATCGAAATTTCCATCGTTGTGAACGGCAAAGCGTTCCGCATCGAACCGAAAGAAACGAAGAACATCGACGTTCCCGTCGGCTCGTTGAAATACCAACTTCTCGGCAGTGGTTCGTCCGAAACCACGCGAACGGTGAAAGACAAAGAAATCGTTACGCTCTGGGTTCACTAAACGCGGTCGGAGACACGATCGGTCGAGAACCCCGCTTCCCTGAGTCGGGGTTTTGTCGTTATTTACAAGGCGAGCGACAATGACGATCACAATCGATGGCTACGCGGGAACGGGTAAATCGACGGCAGCGAGTTTGTTAGCCGACGCACTCGGTTACGAACTCCTCAACACGGGCGCGATGTATCGTGCGATTGGCGAAATTCTCGAGCGTGAGGGTATCGATCTCGAACTCGCTTCGAGGGACGCGACGAAGATACGCGACATCGTCGAAAAATGCCATTTCGAGTTGCGCAACAACATTGTGTTCATTAACGGCGAAGATCGAAACGCACACCTTCGCACCGAACGCATGAACGCGCTCGCCAGCAAAGTCGGTACGTTCGAGGAAGTACGCGAACACCTGAAAGCCGAGCAGATTCGCATCGCGACTGGCAAAAAGATCATCTGCGAAGGGCGAGATCAAGGCACGGTTGTGTTCCCGAAAGCGATACTCAAATTCTTCTTTACTGCAAACGCTGAGGTGCGTGCGTTACGACGGATGCTCGACCTCGAAAAGATCAACAGCCCGGCGAGTTATCACGAGGTGTACGACCAGATTATTGCCCGCGACCTCCAAGATGAGACGCGCGAACTGGACCCACTCAAAGAACCGGCGAACGCGGTGCGAATCGATACTTCGACCATGAACATCGACGAGGTACTCGAGAAGATGTTCGCGGCGTGTAAGGCTGCGAACATCCACAAACGATAAACGGACCGTTTACGGCAGTTGCGATTCCACGGCCGCTTTCGGCACATTGTTCGCGGGTAACTTCCAAAACTTCGCATATACCAGCCCCGCACCGAGTATTATCGACGCGAGCAAAATTGAGACTAACGCGAGGTTGTAAACCACATTACTGCGTTGCGGTCGCGATTGAGGGGCCATCGGAAGCGCCGGGTTCTGATGTGGCGTCGGTTGCGGCGAATACGGTAGCGGCGTCGGTTCGATCGGCTTATGTAATTGGCTACCGAATGGCGACGGTTCTGGCCGAGGCTTGGCTGCGAACGGTTTCGATGGCGTGGGAGCCGGGGCAACGGCGGCCATCTGCGGATACTTCAATGGTGCGGAAGCGGCCCCAACCGCTTGCGGCTCGAACGATTTTCGCGTCGGGGCGCTGAACGGATTCGCAGCGGCTGGGTTACCGAACGGCTTTTGCGCAGGTTGCGAACGCATGTCGGCGGCCAGTTGGCTGATGAGTTTACTGCGTGTGACAGAACCCATTCCGACGGCGGCCGGTTCGGGTATCGGAGAGTGGGTCGCGCTCAATTCGACCATCGGTGCCATCTCCATGCCTTCGAGCACGGCGGGGCACAACACGGGCATTTCCGATACCGATGGCACCAATTTATCGGTCGTGATCCACGGCGTAATCGCGTTGACGATCTCTGCGGGCGACTGATAGCGCACGGCAGGGTCTTTCGCCATCATCTTCGCCAAGATCGCGGCGAGGCCTTCGGGCACTTCCGGGCGAAGTTGGCGGATCGGCGTCGGCTCTTTCGTCCGGTGCCACAGCAACTTTTGCGAAACCGTGCCGGTCGGGAACGGTGGGTGGCCTGCCAGCAAGAAGTATAAGGTGGCACCGAGTGCGTAAACATCCGCACGCACATCGACCGCATGGCTATTCGCGACTTGTTCCGGAGCCACATAGTCCGCGGTACCGAGTACGATCTTGTCGTCGTACTTCACCGTCAGCATGTCGGATTGATCGTTGAAGAAACGTGCCAGGCCGAGGTCGAGGACGCGGGCCAGACCTTTGCGATCGATCAGGATATTACCCGGCTTCACGTCGCGGTGGATGACGCCACTTTTGAACGCGAAATCCAACCCGATAGCGACTTGTTTCGTGTAGTGTGCCGCACGACCGCAGTCCATCGGGCCGAACTTCTTGACGATCTCAAGGAGGTTCGAGCCATCGACGTATTCCATCACAATAAAGTGCAGGTTACCATCTTGGTCGATGTCGTGCGTACGGACGATGTTCGGGTGTTCGAGCGAACCGGCCGCGCGGGCCTCGCGATAAAATCGACCGAGCGCCGCAGGCTGTTCGGCCTTGGCGGGCGGTAGCACTTTGATGGCGACGCGGCGCTTCATGAACATGTGTTCGCACAAGAACACCTGCCCCATGCCACCAACGCCGATGCGTTCGAGCAGCTTGTATTTTCCGATACTAAACCCACGCCACTTCCCGAGCAGGAACTGCTCGGCCTGGAAGTTCGTGAGTATCCCATCGCCAATCATGTCATCGGTCGCTTGTCGCGGATCGGCCGACAGTCCGCGACCTTTTTGGCGTCGCGCGATATACGCAGTCAACCGAGATTCATCCACCATGCCGCTTTTCCGGATGAGTTGAATCAGTTCTTCAAACGAGTTCGGCACAGACATACGAACACCATGATGGTGGCGATTGGGCGGTTGCGAATATGACGAAAAACTAGAACGACTTCACGCCAGACGCAAATCGATCTATCGGCGTTTCACCGGCGCATCGAGTCGATCCGTTTGGAAACGAAGGTTTGGAAATGGTTCGTCTGCACTGTTGAGTCAATCTGGAGAACATGCCGGGTCCACAAATTAGAAGACATTATGCTCTCGCGCGAACATCGAATTCAGGCTAAAATTCCCTTGATGATTTCGCCGTGAACGTCGGTCAAACGAAAGTTGCGACCGGCATGGGGGTATGTCAGCTTCGTATGATCGAGGCCGAGTAGGTGAAGAATCGTGGCGTGAAGATCGTGGAAATGGACTTTGTCTTTGACGGAATAATAACCGAAGTCGTCGGTTTCACCGTAGCTGATCCCCGGTTTGACTCCACCTCCGGCGAGGAACATCGTGAACCCGTGGGGGTTGTGATCCCGGCCATCTTTGCCTTGTGCCACCGGAGTGCGTCCGAATTCGCCACCCCAAATTACGAGTGTCTCTTCCAACATTCCTCGTTGTTTCAAGTC
Source organism: Limnoglobus sp. (assembly GCA_043780595.1). Classification (GTDB taxonomy): domain Bacteria; phylum Planctomycetota; class Planctomycetia; order Gemmatales; family Gemmataceae; genus Limnoglobus. The sequence continues at coordinate 2,989 of JAYWCL010000133.1, read as the reverse complement.
GCCGATGAGTGCCGCGATGGGCTGATCGACTTCTTTCGCATTTCGCGAATGATCGACTTTCAGATTTTCGTGTTGATCCCATTTGTAACTGTGCGTGCATTGGATGAATCGAACGCCGGATTCTGCGAACCGCCTAGCCAGTAAGCACTGACGGCCGAAATTCGCAGTCGTTGGCTCATCCATGCCATAGCGATTCTTCGTGATGACCGTCTCCTTCGAGAGATCGTGTATGCTCGGTGCGGCGGCTTGCATCCGAAATGCCATCTCGAACGATTCGATTCTGCCTTCGATTGCGGGGTCCGGACCGAGTTGCGCTAATCGCTCTCGGTCGATCTCCGCAAGCAAGTCGATTTGCCGACGCTGTTGCTCGGTCGAAGTCGATCCTTTGATGAAAGGCACTTTCGCCCGATCCGAAGGAATACTCGCGTTACCGAGTGGCGTGCCCTGATAGATCGCGGGTAAAAACGCGGAAGAATAGTTATTGACTCCGCCATGTGTGAGCGTTGGGCAGATCGTAATGAAGCCGGGGAGATCGCGATTTTCCGTACCGAGGCCATAACTGATCCACGATCCCATACTGGGCCGCACGAAAGTATCGCTCCCGGTATGCAGTTCCAACAGTGCCCCGCCGTGCCGCGAATTGGAACCGTACATCGACTTGATGAAGCAAAGGTCATCGACCGATTTCGCGATGTGTGGAAACAACTCCGAAACCCAGGCACCACTTTGTCCGTACCGTTGAAACTTCCAGGGCGAACGAAGTAAGTTCCCGGTCGGACTCGACACGACGCGAGGCTTGGGGAATGGCAGTGGCTTCCCATCGTATTCTTCCAGTTTTGGCTTGTAGTCGAAGGTATCGACCTGACTGGGGCCGCCGTGCATAAACAGAAAGATCACACGTTTGGCTTTCGGCGGGAAGTGCGGCCGTTTCGGGGCGAGAGGATCTCCACGACCCTCGGCGCGGCTCAACATATCGGCGAGGGCCAGCCAGCCGAAACCGATGGACGACGATTGGAGTAACTGTCGGCGACTCAATAAGGGTGTCATCCATCACTCCACAAATGCGAATTCAGCAGAGGCCAGCAACACGCGACAAAATCCAGTCCAAGCGAGAAGTGTCGTATCTGCGGATGGCTCCACGCCTTGCGTCGTAGCAAGATAGCGGAGTGCCCGCGTCACATCGGCGGCGCTGGCCGTACGGCCATATGCCCGCAAGTACGCCTGTTCGATGCGAGTGCGATCATCGAGCGGCATCTCGATGAGAATTCGCGCGAAGGCCCGCGATGTTTCATCGGCAAGATCACTGTTGAGCAAAAACAACGCTTGCGCCGGTATGGTTGTAATGGATCGCACGCCCGCTGGTGTCGATGGATCGGGGAAATCGTTCGCTTGCAGCACGTCGTAAATTGCACTGCGAATGATCGGCAAATACACGGTGCGGCGCGTGGTCACATAATCGTTGTGCGCCCGATTCGTGGTATTCGTGACGTACTGCCGATTCGGTATCGTCAAAAGCGAACCGCCCGCTTTGCGGTCGAGTAAGCCTGCGATCGCGAGCATACCATCTCGCTGTTCTTCCGCATCGAGGCGACGACGGTGAAACCGCCACAGAAGGCGATTGTCGGGATCGATCGCGTCGGCATACGGATCGTACCGCGTACTCATCTTGTAAGCGTGCGAAGTTAGAATGAGCCGATGCAACGATTTCAAACTCCACCCCGAATTGATCAATTCGGATGCGAGGTAATCGAGCAACTCCGGGTGTGACGGTCGCTCGCCGAGTTTACCGAAGTTGTCCGGCGTCCGAACGAGTCCGTTACCGAAGTGACCGAGCCAGATTCGATTCGCGATCACCCGCGGCGTGAGCGGGTTGAGTGGATTCACGAGCCAATTGGCGAATTCCTTGCGTCCGCTACCTGCAACGATCGTCGGTTGGCCTTCGAGTGGCAAAATCGTTAGCGTTCTTCTCGGAACCTCGGCTCCGAGCGTCATGTGATTCCCGCGCAAGTGAATGCGCAGGTTTTCCGGCGTATTTTCTTCGACGGCCATCACTTCGACGATCTCAGGTTTGGTTTTTTCGATGGTCGCGAGTTGTTCTTTTGCCGTCTTCGCGAACTTCATTAACGCAGTCGGTTCGCCATCTAAATTCGGTAGCGTCGGGAATGGGCCGTTAGGGTCGGCCGCAATCCGTGAAAGTTCTTCAGTCGATGGCGGCGTCTCTTTCCATTTTGCGGCCAAGGCGACCCAACCTCGCAAAAAGGACAAATTGAGCTTCTGAGCGATTGCAATTTCTTCGACCGTCGGTGCCAGCGTTTTCGCTCGTTCGAGTGTAAGCGGGAGGAGTGCGATTTTGTCGAAGTGCGGAAACGGTCCGTCTCGTTCGAGTCGTATCGTCGTTTTTCCACGCACGAGCGGAACGACGGCCTCAGCCGACCAAATTTGTTTGTCCGGATTCCACGAGCCGGTCGCAGCACTCGCGGCATCGGTCCGGACTCGTTTCGTACCGATGGATAAAATCGTCGGGCGTGTATCGGCGGCCGCATAGCGAATTGCAATCTGGTATTTGCCATCCGCAGGCACCTCGACATCGTACTCTGCAACGTTCGGCAAAATTCCCGCGTTGATGATGACGCCGATCCCTTCACCGTAACCATTTTTCAGTTTGAGTACATTCCCTCGCGTGTAATCCTCTGCCTCGACGATGACACTCCCAGCGAGTTTCGCTGTCGCAGGATCGGCAACGAGCAGCGGGATCGGACGATTTCGGGCGACGAATTGTCGAGCCGCCGCAACGTACACATCGGTCCGTTTGCGTTCGATTTCGGTAATCGCCTTCCATTCTTCTCGCCATTTCCGTTCGGCCATACGCAAGGCATCCGCCGCCGCAGTGCGCTTCTTTTCAAACTCTACGAGGAGTGCAATGTTCTCCGGCGTTCCAATCGGTCGCTCGTGCCATTTCGCAACGACGCTATAATTTTGCATCGTCTTC
>JAYWCL010000132.1:0-9773 GCA_043780595.1 Limnoglobus sp. | reverse complement strand
TGTTTCGCGCGGGCAAGGTTGCCGAGTCGCTGGCGCAGTTACAGCTTGCGGTGAAAGCAAACCCGCAACTGCCGCCCGCCAAGATGATGTTGGCCGATTTATTCTTGAAAGCGGGCAACGGCCCGCAGGCGCGCATTCAACTCGAACAAGCCGCCGCCGAAGACCCCGAGAACCCAGACGTCTTGGCCTTCAACGGCCAAATCGCGCTAGCCGAAGGTCGCTTGACCGATGCCATTTTGAACTACCAGGCGGCGTTACAATCTGCACAGTCGCCACGTTGGGATGCCGCCCAACGGAAGAAATTCGCGCGTTTTGCACACCTCGGTTTGGCGACGGGCTACCTGACGCGCAGAGACTACAAGAGCGCGCGAACGCACGTGCAAGCCGTGTTGATCGACGACCCGAAAAACGGCCCGATCCGTCAGCAGGCTGCCGCCATTCGCTTCTTTTTGGATCAGCCCGATGAAGCGTACAAGGAGTTTCTCGAATCGTTCGCGGACGACCCAACGCTCGACCCGCCCGAACTCAGTCTCGCGTCGTTGTGGGATGGAAAAGGGAAGCCCGAGGAAGCCGAGAAGTGGTTCAAAAAAGGCGCGGAATTGCGTACGAACAGCGAGAAAATCGCACGCGGATACGCGCGATGGCTGATGGATCACGGGCGAGTCGCCGATGCGAAACCGTACTTGGACTCCGCCGCAAAGCTCGACCCGAGTAGCCGCGAAACGACGGCACTCCTCGGTTTGGCCGCACGGTATCGGAAGGACTTCGTCGCCGCCGAAAAGATATTCGAGGAGATGTCGCGTAACGCACCTGCCGATGCATTCGCCGCGTGGAACCTTGCGATCTCACTCGCAGAATCCGACGATGCGAAGAAACGACAACGTGCCATCGATGTCGCGGAAGTCGCGTTCAAGCAGAACTCGCGGTCGGCGGAAGGGATTGCGGTTCTCGGCTGGTGCTACTTCAAAGCCGGGCGTATCGACGAAGCGGACAAGGCGTTGCGTGCTGCCGCAGGCGCGGGTCCAGTCGCCCGAGACACGGCGTATTACCTCTCCAAAGTGCTTGCGGAGAAGGGCAATACCGCCGACGCCAAACGGGCACTCAAAGACTCCATTCTCGCAACGGGTCCATTCGTTTATAAGACCGATGCGGAGAAACTCCTTGCAGACCTGGAGAAGAAGCCGTGAGCGCCCGACCCGCTTGGGCGATGCTCGCCGTGGCGTTAGGTGCCGTGCTACACGGCCTCATTCGGTTCTGGCTCGGCGACCTCCGCGAGACGACGGGTGAATCGTTTAGCCGGCTGCTTTTCTTCGCCGCATCCATCTGGGCGGCGAATCGTATCGTACGCCCCGCACGCGACAAACCGATTCCATTACTCGGTATTGGCCTCGTCGTCGTGGGTAGTGTCGTTTTCCTGCCCGGTTGGTTCGTGTTGCTGCAAGTCGGTCCCCGTCAGATATTGCTTTGGTGGGAACTTCTCAGCGTCATCGTCGCGACTTCCGGCTTAATTCTCGCGTTGCACGGCACACAGACACTTCGAGCCTTTCGCTTCCCGTTGTTGTTTCCGCTGTTCGCCTTGCCGGTACCTGGCCGCATCATGGCACCGGTGCAAATCGTGCTGCAAGATGCGACGACGTGGCTCGCTGCCAATGGGCTGTCACTTTGCGGTGTGTCGGTCGAGCGAAGCGGTTTCGTACTGGCGCTACCGTCGGGCGTCCTCGGTGTCGTCGAGGCGTGTAGCGGCATTCGTTCCGTGTCGGCACTCGTGGCGATTGCCGTTTTTATGAGTCACGTACGCGGATTCGGCTTGATACGAGGGCTTTTCACCGTAACGCTCAGCGTGCCAATCATCGTGTTCGTCAACGGTCTCCGCGTCATCGGCACGGGGCTGACGCAAGAGTGGATCGGCAAAGACTATATCGACGGCGTTTGGCACGACACGCTCGGCATCGCGATGGTGCTACTCGGACTCGCGTTAGTCAGCGGGCTAACCGCGATACTTGCACCGAAGCGCAACGAAGCTGTCCCGGCCACAATTGCCATTCGTCCCACGACCGCACGACGAACGCTCGCGATCGCGACCATCGTACTCGGTGTGACAATCGGTATCGGTATCGCACTCTGTTTCGTGCCGAGTTACGCGAAATCTGCCGGTGGTGGCTTACCGCTTGCAACAGTTCCGCCAGCAATCGAGCGATGGACGGGAAAGGCGAAAGAAATCGATCCGGCGGTAACGACGGCGCTCGGTTGCGATACGGTCGTCTACCGTCTCTACACCGACGGTATCGGTAACGAAGCGCATGTCTGGATTGTCTATTGGTCGTCCGCGAATGCGGTGCGCGACTACCACCACCCCGATGTCTGTTGGCCGAATCGGGGATTCAATCAGGCGAGTCGTTGGCTGGAAGCCGTCCATTCGCCAGCCGGCCGCGTGGTGCCGGTCACCTTCCGCGAATTTAGCCGTGGTATCGATGCGCAGATTGTCGGATACTGGACGCAAGAAGGGCGGCACTTCTGGACGGATGACGATGAAGCCGAGGCACGTAGCCCGTTGTTCCCGATTCGATGGATTATCGGTCGCGCGAACGGCGAACGCCCCGGCGGCACTGACGACCGGCTGACAGTACTCGTCGCAATGCCCGCGCTCGGCACGAGCCGTTCGACCCGAGCCAAGTCGCAAGACGTAATGCGGCACCTGATGGACGAAGTGTACGACGCCTGCCCGTGGGCCGACCCGCGATAAATCACTCTTCCGTTTCTGCCAGAATCTTGTTCAGTTCCACGATCAGTTCGGGCAAATCGGCGAGCGTATCCATCGCGCCGTCAGCGCCCGCCGCGAAGAACGTTTCGCGAATCGCTTCGCGGCGCTGTTCGCGATCCGCTTCCGATAAGGCTGCAAACTCCTTCGGGGAAAGGCCCATTTCGCTACTGCTGTCGGTAATGCCGACCGACCACGCCGCCGCGTTCACGCCATCTTCGATGTCGATCCGCGTGTCGCCGATCTTCACGACCGTCGTCGGCGGGTACACGTTCAGCGCTTCCATCACGCGGTAAATCATCCACGGCGCGGGGCGACCCGCTGGCACATCGTCCGCACAAACCGTGAAGTCCGGCACGAAGCCTTGCTCGCGCCCCGCCGCGTAACAAACCTCGGCCACCTCGCGCGAGTAATCGGTCGTCGCACCGATTCGAATACCGAGTTTCCGAAGGTGCGCGACGCACTCCAGGACACCCGGAATGAGCGTTCGACACGTCCCTGCCGCTTCGATTTGCAGCGGTACGACGATGCGATCAATTTCTTCGACGTCGGCCTCCGCCCAGTCGCGTCCGTACACTGTGTTCCACTGCGTAACGATCCGTTCTTCGCTCAGGATTTCTCGAATGTGATCCTTCGTATTCAAGCCCATCGGCGTGCGGATTTCGGCCGGCGTCGCTTCGATGCCTTTTGCGGCAAACGCTTTCCGTAAGGCAGACGACGGCGCACACGCACCGAAATCGATGACCGTCCCGACCCAGTCGAAGATCACCAATTGAATATCTGACACATTCGACTCCTGCAATTTGTGAATGAGGTATTCTCAGCATTCCGACATTGCTGCGTACGTCTCTGCCGGGGTTCGTTATTCTTTCTTCAACGTCATCGCATCGAACAGTCGCCCTTCTTGGTCGAATGCTTTGAGGTGGAAGGTACCGCGGTGTACCGTCACGTAGCAGAAGTGGTAGTCGGAACGGCACTCGGCTTTGAAGAACGTGGGCGTGGGGCCGAAGTCTTCGAGGCCACCTCCACCGCCGCCGGAGGTGATGTGAACGACGCCATTCTTTTGATCGACTTTGCCACCGCGTATCGGCCACGAACGTTCGTAGAGGTGGATGTGTCCGTTGAACACGACATCGACATTGTGCTTCTCGTATAGAGCTTGAAGCGATTTCAGACGCACATCGCCGTCGGTCGATTTGCCCTTCCAGGTGTTGCCGTAATCGTCGCTGTCCGACGAAAATACCGGGTGATGGTGGTAGCAGATTTTCCATTTCGCATCGGACGCGGCGAGTGCCTTGTCGAGCCATTCGTACTGAACGCCACCGGGTTGGAGGTCTGCCGTGCGGAGGCCGTTGGTGTCGAGGCTGAAGAACGCCGCGTTGCCGTACTGATAGCTGTAATAATATTCGGGCTTCGGCAGGCTGAAGTATTTGTAGTAGTGCGGGTGGTTCTTTTCGTGATTGCCAATGCACGGGAAGACCGGCACGCGGCCGAAAAGCTCGCTACACGGCTTGAACAAATCGCCCGTCCACTGCGCTTTCGATGCCCCATCGTCGACCACGTCGCCGCAGTGTAACACGAAGTGCGGACGGCGTTCCCACATCAGTTTCGCAACCTTGCCCGTGACCCTTGGATTCCGCTGCGTATCGCCGATGACCGTGAAACTCCACGCATCGTCGGCATCGACGCCGGTCATGAACGTCAGCGGGCGGCTATCGACTGTCTTGCCGTCGGCATCGGTGCAGCGCATCCGGTAGAAGTATTTCGTTTTCGGCACGAGGTTCGCCAGTGGGATTTCGTGCATCATGTCGGCTTTTGCCGATTTCGCAGTCAGTTTCGGTGGGTATGTGTCGCCGTATTCGAGTTCGCAAGTCGTCGGCGTGTCGGTCTCGCACATCACTGTCATTGCGGTCCGCGTCGCGTTTTGCAGATACGGCTCAACGACGAACTTCGGGCCAGCGGCTGCGGGTGGTGCGCTGGCGAGTTTCGCGTCGGCCTGAAAGTGCGCGACGAGTTGTTCGGCAGTGACAGCCCGGTGACACCAGAGGATTTCGCGGATGCCGCCGACCATCGGATAATCTTCGTCGTCGTCTCGATAGCGACCGATAACGAGGGGCGCTTTGGCGGCGTAGCTCACAGGTCCGGATTGTTCTTTCGATTCACCGTCGAGTTTGCCGTTCACGTAAAGTTGCATCCGTTTGCCATCGTAAACGGCGGCCACGTGGTACCAGCGGCGCGATTCGTATTTGGTCGTGCCGTTCAGGTAAGTGATTTTCCCTTCGCCACTCTCGCCGCCCTCGGTGGCAAGACCGAAATAGAAGTTCGCCTTGTTGAAACCGACGACGAACCCTTTCTCCTTCGGGCCGTTGTCTTGGAAGCAGCCGAGGAATGCGCCCCATTCGGCGGGCTCGTCGACGCGAACCCAGGCGACGATCGAGAACGCGTCTTTGGGCAGAAAGTCTGCGTCAGGTGTCACTGCGGCGCGAATGCTCACGCCGTCGTTCGGATTACTCAATTCCAGGCAAGCCGCGTCTTTGTTCAGTTTCGGTTCGCCGAGAATTGTCCCGTGTAGCACACCCGCCCGATCCGTGATTTTTCGCGACGAGACCCCTTCGCTATCTAAGACCCAATGTGCATTGGGTTTGAGATCGAAGCGAGGTGCCGCCGCAGTTTCGGGCTGCGTGTAAAGTGCGACGGCGAGTGCGACGACCGCGCAGCCGATTCCGAGCAGCGATTTCTTGACTGTGCGATTCATTGTGCGGCCTCCGTTCGCGATGCGAATGTGACTTCGGCCAGTGTAATGAACGGCACGCGAAAATGCCCACGGTAATGGTCGCCGTGGGCAAACTCTCTTCAAACGTACTTCGGTTCTTTACATTCCCTCTATCGCTATCGCAACATGCCGAAGTTGCGTGCGAAGCCGGACATTAGCTTGAGGTTGATGCCGTAGGTGATCTTCAGTGCATCGCCGCCACTGACCGAAAAATACAGCGCGGATGTGGCCTTGTCTTCGCTGCCCAGCATCTGCGCCGCCATTCCGCCGATCTGCTCGTTGCCCGTCGAGATCAGTTGCCCGAGTCGCTTCGGATTGACGACGATGTCGAACGCCTTCGCCTCGGCAGGCTTCGCGGACAGCATCTTCTTCAGCATCGGTTTCGCTTCGGTGCCGAACACCACGTAAATCGCCTTCGGCCCGAATGCGAACTGGAACGTGTTCGATCCGAAGATTTTTTCGACCTTCTCGTCTTTTTCCGGCATCGTAAAATCGTGGATATTCACGTCGCCGATTTTGCCGGTGTCGAACTTGATCCCGTCTTTGATGTTTTTCGGAACTTTATCGCCTTTCATAGAGGCCTTCAGAACCTTCTCCAGTGCGGCACCGCCTTCGTAGGACATCGCAACGAGGCTAGTGAAATGGCCGTCTTTATCCGGGCCGTTCACGGTCATCGCGAGGTCCATTTCGCCGGTCTTCACCGTGCGAATCAGGCCGTCCAACAGTTCGTTGGTGGCTTCCTTAGGTGTTTCGGTTTCGTTCTCTTCGTTCTTCTTTTTCAGTTCTTCGAGGCCTACGACGGCGGCATCGCGAAGTTCCTTGGCGAACAGCGGCATGCTGACTTTCATACCGGCGGCGGTCTTGTCGTCGAATGCGGCGGCGAACTGGTTCGTCGTCGGCTTGCGATCGGTGAGATCTTGCGCGAGGCTCGTACCCTTTTTCGGGGTCATCGAGGTTTCCATCTCCACGAAGCCGGTCGCCTGATCGAAGACGAGGCGGAAGCCGGTGACCGCGGTTTCCTTCTGCGATTGCTGGTTGAAGCGGTTCGCCATGCCGATGAGGCTCGTCAGGACTTTCTCTTTCGCGCCATCGTTCGCACCGAGGAGGCCTTTGAGCATTTCGATCGACTGTTCGCTCTGCTTCGCACTTTCTTTGATCAGTTCTTCGGGGTAGCGATCGTTGTAAATCTTAATCGCCACTGCGGCGGTTTCTTTCGGGTCGTACAGCTTTTCGACGGCAACGAGCTTCGCCGGGTCGAGGTCGGCCGCGCTACCGTTCAGGCCGAAGTAAGCGTGCTTCGCGTGGAACCGCATCAGCACGGGCTTCGCGGGCTTGTCGTCGCCGGCCATCGGGTTCAGTTTCAGGCCGGGTAACTCGCCGAGTTGGTAAAGGCCCTTATCGCCTTTGACGGTTTCCAAAGGGGCTTCGAGGCGTTCGAGGAGTTTCAAGAACTCCTCTTCGCTCGTAATGGGAACGGCAATCACGCCAGCGGAGTCGTCGATTTTCTTTGCGTCGAGGTTCACGTAACCGGCGATTGGCCGCGTGAGGTCGAGGCCCGCAAGACCCTTCTCGCCGAGCTTTTCTTTCATCGCTTCGTTCATTTTTTCGACGGCCATTTCGCCGCCGAACATTTTCGCGATGACGCGGGCATCGTCGAGCAACTTGCTCGCGTTTGCCATTTGGAACGTGATGGCGGGGCCATCGGCGGACTTGCCCGACGGTGCGGGGGCGGCCCGCAACGCGAATGGGGCGACCGCAAGAACACACGCTGCGACGGTCCATCGAAACTTCATGGCAAACCTCCGAGTCAGATTGCGGGCGGTTGCAATACTCACGGCATCTTATGCTGACGCGATGCGATTGCAACCGATCCCGCGTTGGCGTAAACCAAAGATACGACTTCGATTGTCCCCACAGGCCCTGCCATGCACTCCCTTGCCGTGACGTACTTCCGCGAGTTGCAAGATCGCATCTGTGCGAGCATCGAGCGCGTCGATGGCGGCACGCGCTTCCGCGAAGATTCGTGGGAACGCGAGGGCGGCGGCGGTGGGCGGAGCCGCATTCTCGAAAACAGCGCGGTCTTCGAGAAGGCCGGTGTGAACTTCTCCGAGGTATTCGGCGAAATGGATGCCGCATTTGCAAATCACCTTCCCGGCGAGGGGACGCGATTCACCGCCACCGGCATTTCACTCGTTCTCCACCCGCGTAGCCCGCACATCCCCACGGTTCACGCGAACTTCCGGTTCCTCACGCGCGGCTCGGCATCGTGGTTCGGCGGCGGTGCGGATCTCACGCCGTATTATCCAGTGCTCGAAGATGTCGCACACTTCCACCGCACGTGGAAGGCAGTCTGCGAGCGGCACGCGGAGTTGGCGAATTACGACAAAATGAAGCACGATTGCGACGAGTATTTCCACCTGAAGCACCGCAATGAAGCGCGGGGCGTTGGTGGATTTTTCTTCGATTACACCGGTGCGGATCGCCTCGATGCGACGTTCGCGTTCGTGAAGGATGCGGGCGAAGCGTTCGTTAGCAGTTATGTGCCGATCGTCGAACGGCGTAAGTCTCTTGCGTGGACGGCGGAGCAGCGGCTGTTTCAGGAGTATCGCCGCGGGCGGTATGTGGAGTTCAACCTCGTGTACGATCGTGGCACGATCTTCGGCTTGAAAACCAACGGCCGCACCGAGAGCATCCTGATGAGTTTGCCCCCGGTCGTGCGGTACATCTACGACTATCAGCCGATCGCGGGCAGCCCCGAAGCCGCACTCACCGACTACTGGCTGAAGCCAAAAGACTGGGCGAACATGTGATCGAGGCTCGCGGAATCGACGTAAGTCACAATTGCGGACGCTCCAAAACCGTTTTTTGGTGTGTTTTTTCGTCTCAAGAGGCCACTTTTCGATCGCAAATCGCCGATCCATTCCGAGGGTTTTTGCGTTATCCTGCATTCCTGTCGCGGTTTGCGTCGAGCCTCTCGATTACACATCAACCGCAATTATTGGTCATTTCGCGACCGAATGCGACCGAAAATCGACCGAATGCGCCTTTTCTATGTCATTTGCGCGCCTTTTCTATGTCATTTGCGCGCACTTCTATGTCATTCCGTGTACGATACAAAAGTCGACTTACGTCGGATCGCCTTGGATTTCTTGACTTTGGGAAATCGCGTGGGTGCGCACAAAAACTCACAGTCGGTCCAGCAGACTGACCACGCCGCAGGCTCCTCGTTGCAACACGCGCGTGTAGATCATCGTCGTACTCACATCCGAATGTCCGAGCAATTCTTGCACCGTGCGAATGTCCGCGCCGCCTTCGAGCAAGTGAGTCGCGAAACTTCGCGATTGCATCCATTCGCAGAGTTCTTCGCCCGATCTTTGTAGCCTTTGGCACAGCGAATCAGAATTTGCCGACGCTGAAAGTCGAGGTCCATCACCCGCAACGTGCAACCTTCGCTCACCCGCAGGCCGCAGCCGTATAGAAGTCCGGCCAACAGACCGTGCGTCGGATGACGATCCAAAATCGCCAATATCCGTCGCACTTCGTCCGCAGAAAGTATCGTCGGCAACCGTTCCGGGCGCTTCGCTCGTATGGCCGATAATCGCCCCAGCGGCACGCCCAACACTTCCCGATAGAAGAATACCAACGCACACAATGCCTGACTATGCGAACTGGCCGCCAGCTTCCTCCGCACGGCAAGATCCGTGAGAAACCGTTCGACCGCCGGTTCGCGAAGGTGATCGGGATGAACCTATTTACCCTCCTGTTGCCGGTGGAAACGCAGATAAACTTCGACCCATGCGGAGTCGCACGCTTCGGTCGATTTTGCGAAATTCATCGTTCGGCACGCCGCCGAAAGTCGTTCGAGGAGTTTCATGCTCCACCAGAGATGAGAATTGGCTGGATGTCCAGAACGGATATTTTGGCAGAAATGTTTGCGGGAAAGCAAGAAAATTCTTGACGCGACATTCGGAAGGCCAGTATTATCTCATCTGTGGATTCAGAATCAATTGTTTATCTCATGTAGGGATTGGGATAAACACCTGTTCGGTGGCGGAGGGCTTCCCAATGGTCCGTCATACTTGCTGAGGAACCCAGTTGGAGGACCGAATGAGCACTGTGGGCCTTCACGTTGCCAGCCCATTAGCATCAAGTTAAGCGTTTGCGGGCGTTTCCACTCTGTAGTTGAGCTTGCTCGGATCTGCGAGCATCTCAAAGGTACTGGCAGACTTACGCTTGTTTTGA
>JAYWCL010000131.1:0-22408 GCA_043780595.1 Limnoglobus sp. | reverse complement strand
CAGTGGGTTCGAGCACCAACAGCATGCTTTAGAGGCCGTCTTTTCGTAAAGAGCAAGTCAAAACGCCAGAAACCAGACGCCGGAAACGCGGTTACACCCTCCGTGTTCGACATCGCTTAATTCGCAATCGCATTTCTACTTCCGGCGAACTGCCACATCTCATCACCACATCGGCACAAGACTTGCACTTTTCTGCGTCCGTTCGCAGCCAAGTGCTATGATTTGCGGGTAGATGGCACTCCGTCGCCGATCGTTCGGCGGCTCGGTGCCTTTGTGTGTTGGAAAACGGGGCGCGATCATGGGCGTGTGGCAAGAAATCGTGAATACGATTCAGGACGAGTTTTCCGATCTCCCCGATGCGGGGAAAATGACCCGTATTATTTTGCGGCTGTCCATCGCTGCGATCCTCGGTGGCATTCTCGGCTACGAGCGCGAACAAAAGGGCAAGTCGGCAGGGTTGCGAACGCACATGCTCGTCGCACTCGGGGCGGCACTGTTCGTGTTCATTCCGCAACAAGCCGGGATGTCCGATGCCGACCTTTCTCGCGTGTTGCAGGGGTTGATTGCCGGGGTGGGGTTTCTCGGGGCGGGGACCATTATCAAAGGCGAAGCCGAAGGGGAAGTGGTGGGGTTGACCACGGCGGCGGGCCTCTGGCTGACGGCGGCCATCGGCGTGGCGGCGGGTATGGGCCGCGAAGCGACCGCCGTGATGAGCACGATTTTCGCACTAATCATCTTGTATGTGATTCCTAAATTTGCGGGGCTGTTCGATCGTCGCAAAGTGAAACCGGATGTTCCCGGCCTGCATCGCATGAAGCAACATTAATTACGGAAGAGGCCGTTCGATGGCGAGCCATTTACCGTCGCCGAGTGCGTTTGCCGAGACGATGGAGCCGCCTCGTTGAACGAGGCACTGGCGATGGCTCGCTTTTGCGCGACCGATGGCATTACGCACATCTTCGCGACGCCGCACTGCCATAAGTACGTCCACTTGCTACGGGACACGATTTTGCCGCACGTCGTGCTGCTGAACGAACAATTGAAGGCGGCCGAAATCCCCGTGACGATCTTGCCCGGTTCGGAAATTCAGGTGATCGACGCGAACGAGTATCGCCGCGAATTCGAGGCCGGGGTGTTCTGCCATCTGGGCGACGGGCGAGACTTCACGCTGTTGGAATTCAACTGGGCACGCGAACAGTTCCCATCGGACGCCGCTGCGTTGGTGAGTTGGATTCGCGCACAGAACATGATCCCGATCTTGGCGCATCCCGAACGGCACGAGTATTTTTGGAAAGACTCCGCGAAACTTCAGGCGTTGGTCGATGCCGGTGCGTGGGTACAAGTCACGGTCGATTCGCTGTTGGGCAACCACGGCCCATCGCCCAAAGTGGCCGGTGAGGCGATACTCCGGCAACATCCCGATGCGATCTTGGCGACCGATGCGCACAATATGTATCGATGTTCGGGGATGTCCGTCGGATACGACTGGGTTCTGGTACACCTCGGCTCCGCACGCAGCGAGGATCTGCGCGCCCGAGCGGAACGGGTATTGGAGTCGTGCCGTGCGAAGGATAATTAGGGTCGCAACGACGCCTTTGCCGTTTACCTCCCCTATGCGATTGGTGTATCTTCTGCAAGCGTTTCGGTTTCACATCGGGCCGCGAATGTGCCGATAGATGAGATGGGTATCGTTCTCCACCACGGAATGGATTGGCATGATCGGGAACCGACTGCGAGTGTGGGAGCGAACCGCGCTCGTGCTGTTCGGCGTGCTATTTCTGTTGCTCGGCGCGATGATCGAAATTCGCTCGGCATTTCAGCGCGACCGCAAAACCGACTTTGGCGTCTATGCGCGCGCCGCCTGGGCCGTGCGTGTGGGACATGATCTTTACCAGGTCGAAGACGATCGCGGCTGGCACTACTGTTACCCCGCGCCGTTCGCCATCTTCATGGCCCCGCTCGCCGACCCACCGGAGGGTGAAACCCGCACGGGCTACCTGCCGTTCGCGGTGTCGGTGGCGGTCTGGTACGCCTTCAGCTTGGGCTGCGTCGCGTTCGCCGTTCACCGGCTGGCGTCGGCGATACTGCCCGGTGAACCGCACGGCACGCGCCGCTGGTGGTACGCCCGCATCGTGCCGGTTTACGTCTGCATCGGCGGCATCGGCTACACGTTGGCACGCGGGCAAGTCAACCTACTTCTCGTGGCGATGATCGCGGGAATGTTCGCAGCGGTCGCCGCAAAACATCGCTTCCGTGCGGGAGTCTGGCTCGGTGCGGCCATCGCGCTCAAGGTGATCCCCGCGTACCTCGTGCTGTACTTTTTGCTGAAGCGCGACACCCGCGCCATCGCGGGCGTGTTCGCATCGCTCGTCGTTTCGTTGGGCATAATTCCCACGGTGTTGTGGGGGCCGCAAGGGGCCATCGACATCAACCGCCAGTTGCTGGCCGTCGTGCTGCAACCGGGCGCGACCGGCGAGGGCGATCAGACTCGCGCCAAGGAACTGACGAACGCGACCGCCACCGATAGCCAATCGTTTCAGGCGGCGATCCACAATCTGTTGCATCCAAATCTCGCGGATCGGCCCAAAGTCGCCTCGCCGGAAACCCGCCTCGCACACTGGGCGATCGGCTTCGCGCTGACGGCGCTGCTCGTGTTCGCGGGGCGACGGATGCCGACGCTTTCCGATGCCGATTCACTCGTAATCCTCGGCGGGTTGTGCGCGGTGATGCTCCACCTAACACCCGTGAGCCACATGCACTATTACGCGCTCGGCTTGCCGCTCGTCGCGGGGCTATGGCTGCGTTCGCTGTCGCTGCGCCCCGGTTCACTAGGCGGCGACCGCAGCACGCGGCTCGCACTCATCGCCTGGGGTGTCGTTACCGCGTTGCCATTATTTCCCGGCGAGACCTTCGACGCATTTCGCAGTTTCGGCATCGGCACCGCCGCCACCGTCGGGCTGTTGATCTTCGCCGCGTGCCAGATTTGTAAGTGCAAACGCGCAGGCATTTCCAAGTTGCGTCCGTGCGAAACCACGTGTCTGCGTGCGGCGTGATCGGACAATTCACTCCCTGTGGAACTTCGCTTCTGCGCCGGCGAGTTTGTAGATGGCGGCGGTTTTGTCGAAGGCTTTAACTTTGCCGCCGACGAGTGTCAGCGTGACTTCGGGGGCGAGCAAGCCGAGGGCGGTGGGCAGGTCCAGTACGCGATCGACGTTCAGAAAGTACGGGCCATCGCGGTGCGAGGTCGGCGGTGAGACGATCACCACTTCATCGATCGTTCCCGGCGACAACAACGCCGCATACGCGGCGATCACCCCGGCTTGGTGTTTGCCGATTACGCGGAGCAAAATCTTCGGTTGCTTCGTGCGAACCGACACCGCGATGGCATCGCGAACGCGGCCCGAATCGGCGGTCTGGCCCAGAAGTGCAAACGAGCGTTCCACGGTGTTCGGCGGGTTCTTCGTCGTCCAGCGATTCGGCCCGCTGCCGCGCAGATGATACGCGAAGATGTCATCGTTCGGGTAGCGATCCTGCCATATCTTGCCTGCGTCATCGCTTGTACCATACGGGTTATGAACGACCACATTCGTTGGCCGATCCGCACCGTTACGCGATTGCAGTACGCTCGGCTTATCGTTCATTCCCACCTGCAATTCGGACTTCGACTCCGGTAATGCGCGGAACGATTTCTCGCGAAGTTCCTTCAAAAGTGCGGCTTTCCAAGCGGCGAATTGCTCGGGCTTCTCCGGGAGTACCACGTTTGCGATCGGTACGAATGACTCGTCAGCACTGGCGTTGATCGCGTCTTTCGGCAAGTCGTCATCCTTCGGGAACACCCGCAGCGAGGCACCTGGGATCGTCGGATATTCGAAGTCTGCCACTGGCCCCATGTTGCCCTTGAGGTGCTTGTCGAAGAAGCGAAAAATCGCCAGCCGCAGATCGGGCCGATAAGCGTGCCCGCCGACACTCACGTACTCGTCGACCGCGTCCTTCGCACCGAGCATCGCGTACGCCGTTCGCAACTTCGCGATGACCCGACGATTGCCATCCATCGGGAAGATCGGGTCGGCATCCGAGTTCGCGAATAACAACGGTTTCGGCGCGAACATCGCCAAAATCGTCGGCCAATCCCAGCGGTACGTATTGATCGGGAACATGCAGTCGCAGTGGCCGTTGACGACGCGATGACTCACGTAACTTTCGAGGTCGCTCATCCCCGACACCGGCACTGCCACCTTCACGCGGTCGTCGGTCGCAGCGATCCAACACGTCGTCGCCCCGCCGCCACTGATGCCCGTCACGCCGATTTTCTCCGCATCGACATCGGGGCGCGAACACAAATAGTCGATGGCGCGGATACCGTTCCAGCATTCGACACCGGCGGGCGTGTAGCCGCGATTCTGCCACCAGAAGCGGTTGAGATTGTACGTCCCGTGGTGTTTGCCCGCGACTTCGCCGAGTTGCAGCGTGTCGATTGTCAGGCAGATGTAACCGTTGTTCGCGAACCATAACCCGTGATTTTGGTACGCGGCCTTGTTGCCATCGCGGCCTTGGTTGCTGTGCCCGCAGACGTAAAGAATCGTTGGCAGTTTCTTCGCGTTCGCCGTCGGCTTGTAGAGGTTTCCCGTCACGTACAGCCCCGGAATACTTTGGAAATACAGCTTTTCAATCGTGACGGCACCCGCCGTGTGCGTTCCGGTGATCGTCGCTTTTAACGGAGACTTTGCAGGTAGCGGCCACAGTCCGAGCATCTCGTGAAGCTCGCGCTGAAGCTGCGGGCGCTTCGCATCCCACGCCGCACGGGTCTGCGCGCCATCCATAAACTGATCGCTCAGGCGATTCGTTTCCGCCGTCAGGTATTCGTGAATCCGCACGTCCGCATTCGGCGGCTCCGCAGCAGGAATCGCCAGCGCGAACGGCAGTATCATCATGGCAAGCATCGTTCTCACTCCGAGGAGAGGGGAATGTTCCGATTGTAGTAATTTCGCACGCGAGCCGCGTGCGCCACCGTTGCTCACGCGGCTCGCGTGAAATAAAGAAAACTTCAGCCCTGTGTCGAGAAACGGGTGGCGTAGACGAAGCGTTCTGGGTCGCGGATAATGTTCGTATTCCTACTTACGAGATTTTGCATGTCCGATTTGCGCACACCGTTGTTCGATTGGCACGTTTCGCACGGCGCGCGGATGGTGCCGTTTGCCGGGTGGTCGATGCCGGTGCAATATGCGGGCGTCATTCCCGAGCATAAAGCCGTTCGCGGCGGCGTGGGGCTGTTCGATATTTCCCATATGGGCCGCCTGAGCATCCACGGTGATGGTGCGTTGTCGTTACTCGAAACGACGACGACGAACGCGATCGGCACTATGAGCGTCGGGCAGGTGCGTTACTCGCTCGTTTGCAACGAACGCGGTGGCCTGTTGGACGATGTTTTGGTGACGCGACACGCCGATCATTTCGGCGTCTGCGTCAACGCCAGCAACCGCGCCAAGATCGTGGCATGGTTCCGCCAACACGCGGGAAATGCTACCGTGCTCGATCACACGACCGACACGACGATGATCGCGGTGCAAGGCCCACACGCGGTCGCAAAGGTCGGCGAACTGTTTCCGCCCAGCGTGACGGCGCTGAAGAATTATTACGGCCGAGTCGTGCCATATCGCGGTTTGCCGTGCGTGATTGGCCGAACGGGTTACACGGGCGAAGATGGTTTTGAACTCGTCGTGCCGAACGACAATGCGGTGTCACTTTGGGACGATCTCATCCGCCTCGGTGCGGTGCCGTGCGGTCTGGGTGCCCGCGATACGCTACGCCTCGAAGCCGCGATGCCGCTATACGGCCACGAACTCAACGAGTCGCTCGACCCCGTGCAGGCGGGCCTCGGTTGGGCGGTAAAACTGGACAAAGGTGACTTCATCGGCCGCGATGCGATTCGCGCTGCCGACCCCGCGCGCCCGATCCGCATCGGCCTCGAACTCGAAGGCAAACGCGCCGCCCGCGAAGGTTCGACCATCCTGAAAGGCACCACGCCCATCGGCACCGTCACCAGCGGAAGTTACGTGCCCGGCCTGGAGAAATCGATCGCAATGGGCTACGTCGCACCGCAATTTCGCGCCCACGGAACCGCACTCGCCATCGACGTTCGCGGCACGTCGATTCCCGCAACCGTAGTGCCGCTGCCGTTCTATCGGCGTTAGGAAGTGGTGAGTGGTGAGTGGTGAGTGGTGAGTGGCGAGTGGATAGTTGTTCGATGAACTATCCACTCGCCACTCCCAACTGGTAACTACTCGGGTCGAATGATCAGATAGGTATTGGAGGGCGCATGGTCATGGCAAGGTGGGCGAAGCTGCTGCCTGGTGTTCTGTTTCTGGTTGTGGCGGGCGCATTCCTTGCCAAGCCGACCGTGCCGTACTCGGTCTGCTCTGGCGGGTTCAGCGTGGACGGACGGCAGTGCCTTTATCGGGTCGTCGACGGTCGGTTGGAGTATCTGATCGTCCTCGACGGTGAGTGGCTGCGCGGTAGCGACCGGGCGACACTCGGCGGGACGGACTTCTCATTCCAGAGAACTGACGGCCGGGCGTTCTCGATGCGTTTCGCCGCGCCTGGGGTTCTACTAATCGACGAACACGAGTTCCACCTCCGGGACGGCGCATTGTTCCTGGTTACTGTTCACTCTGACGGGAACCAATGCCGGCAAGTGCCCGTATCGTTTGAGGCGGCTGACATCCCGCATCTTGAAGTGGAATCGCATGTCCGAAACCGCCTTGAGCGGGTGGTGCGTGACTATGCTGAGGTTCGGCTGTTCCTCGGGCGAGAGTAGACATGAGACAGCTCTGGGTTTGTTCGGCGTCGAAGCCCCGAGCCGAGGAGGAGGTCTTATGGCGGGGTGGTTCCGCGATGCGTATAGCTGGCTGACAGGCACCCGCCCGCCGCCGGAGTTTGCCGCTGCCGACCCGCCGGACTGGTTGGCTGACATTCGGGTGTTGGTATTGACGGCGGGTCGGCAATACCGGTTCCGAGTCCAGCTTTGGCCGGGCCGGGCTGTCGTCGATAGCACCGTCGGTCACCTCTGGTTCTCACTCGCACCGCCTGGTCGAGAGAAAGTGCGCGGAGAGCGGGCCGGGGATTGGCTCAGCCTGATCGAGCGGTCGTTCGGCGAGCCGGCCCCGAGGCATCCCAACCTGATCGATGATGGCCTGCCGTGTACGGTGCGTCTGTTCCGGCGGGAGCCGTTCACCATGGTGCGGCAGTCGTGGAACTTGTCCAGTTGGTGGCATCCGGGGGAACCGCTGGCTGGCCTGCCCACGGCGGTTCAGTTGGTCGCCGAGTTGTACAGCCTTGAGCGTTGACGCCCGCGCTTCGCTACCCGGCTAAACGAACGCTTACGCCTTCGCGACCCATTTCAGTACGGGGTCTTTTGCGGCTTTCACTTCATCGGCGCGGCTGATGAGGTGCGTGTGCGGCGCGGTTCGCAGTACCTCGGGGTCTTCGTTGCGGATTGCGAGCATCACATCGGCGAAAGCGTCGAGTGTCTCCTTGCTTTCGGTCTCGGTTGGCTCCATCATCAGCGCTTCCGATACGACGAGCGGGAAGTACATCGTCGGCGGGTGATAGCCGTAGTCGAGTAGCCGTTTGCAGAGGTCGAGCGCCTTCACTTTCTTCTCGCGAAGCAGCATCCGTGCGGAGGCGACGAACTCGTGCATACACGGGCCGGGGTGCGGAATTTCGTAGCCTTCGCCGATGCGGGCGCGAAGGTAATTCGCGTTCAGCACGGCGTGTTCACTGACGGCTTTCAACCCGTCTGGCCCGAGCGTGCGGATGTAGCAATAGCCGCGGAACAAGATGCCGACGTTGCCGAAGAAACTGCGAACGCGACCGATGCTTTGCGGGCGGTCATTATCGAGGCGGTAATGGTTGCCTTCCTTAACCACCATCGGCGACGGCAGGTACGGTGCGAGGAAATCGCGGACGGCAATCGGCCCACTACCCGGACCGCCACCGCCGTGCGGGCCGGTGAAGGTTTTGTGGACGTTGTAATGCTGCATGTCCGCGCCGAAGTCACCGGGCCGCGTGATGCCGAGGATCGCGTTCATGTTCGCGCCATCGAGATACACGAGTGCGCCGTGCGAATGCAATAGCTCGGTGATCGTGACGATCTGTTTCTCGAACAACCCGAGCGTATTCGGGTTGGTAATCATAAACACCGCGGTGTCCGGGCCGACCTTCGATTTGAGGTCGTCGAGATCGACGAGGCCGTTCTCGCCGCTCTTGATGGTGACGGTATCGAAGCCTGCAAGCGCGGCCGAGGCGGGGTTGGTGCCGTGCGCGGAATCGGGTGCGAGCACCTTGCGGCGCTGGGTTTCGCCGCGATCGCGGAAGTACGCCGCCGCCACGAACAACGCGGTCAGTTCGCCCTGCGCCCCCGCCGCCGGTTGCAACGACACCGCCGGTAGCCCCGAAATTTCCGAGAGATACTCTTGCATACCATACAGCAATTCGAGCATTCCCTGAATCGTGTCTTCGTGTTGTAGCGGGTGCAAATCGGCGAAGCCGGGGATGCCCGCGAGGCGTTCGTGCCGCTTCGGGTTGTACTTCATGGTGCAAGAACCGAGCGGGTAAAAGTGCGTGTCGATGCACATGTTCCGCGTCGAGAGATTGTTGAAGTGCCGGATGAGATCGACTTCGCTCAGTTCCGGTAACGGCGGTGGCGTGGCCGCGAGATAGTCTTGCGGTAACAGCGCGGACATCGCCGTATCCGCGTGGACATCGCACTTCGGCAACCGGTGCGTACGCCGTCCCGCGTGCGAAATTTCAAACAGCAAGTTCGTCGATTGTTGGTTATTCACGAGCTACCTTTCAGGATATTATCGGCCCACTGTTGCTGTTCGGGCGTCAGTGCCGGTTCGGGTGTTTTGCGGTCGTACTTCGCGAGGCGACGATACTTCCCCGTGTCGTAAACGCGGTCGAGTATCGGTTGCAATTCGACAATCACGGGCCGAATTCCGGGGTCGAGCGGTACGTGAATCGCGGGGAGGCGATCCATCATCCGGAATCCCTTCACTTGGCAATGGTTTGGGTCGCCCACGGCCGTCACGCAAATGTGGTAATCGTACGTGGGCACTAACTTTCGCAGGCGTTCGAGCGACACCACCGTCGTGTGCGTCCCACTGCGAAGCAGATCGATTTCGACGAGATTCACGCCGCCACGGCGGAACTCATTCTGCTTCTGCAAATACGACGATCGGCCCGAATCGCCAGGCTTTTTGTTCGACAAACTCAGTACTTCGATCGCGGTAACGAGCCGGTCACCATCGTTGGAAACGATCTCCAGGTACGGCTCTTCCCACGGTTCGGAAACGGGATCGATCGCAACGGCCACCATCCCGGCTTCGGCAAAGTGGTCCGCAGAGTGATATCCATTCGTGGGTGGTGAATCTGCACCGAACACAGAAACATCCGGTTCGCGACGCAGCACCGTGTCGATCCAGACCCGATTCGAAGTTGTGGCCACATAGCCAGCCGGTAACGCCGCATTGATCGCTTCGCGGAGGTACGTGATCAGGCTGTTGTGCAAGTCCGGAAACACCCCGGACAGTTCCAGCCACGGGTCCATTCCAGGGAATGGCGACGGCATGTCAGTTCCTCCCGTTAAACCACCATCGCGTCGCGGATTGCTTCGACGAGCCGATCGATTTCGGCGACGGTGCGCTTTTCCGTGACGGCGATTGTCATCGCGTTCTTGTGTTGCGGGTACCACGTGCCGAGCGGCAAGCCGGCGTGAATGCCTTGTTCGCGGAGCGTGGCCAGCAGGTTCGGCACGTTGGCTTGTACCTTGATGGCAAACTCTTTCGCGAAGGGTCGTGTGAACAGTGCCGACACGCCGGGCAGTTGCAGGAGTTGCTCGTGTGCGTAATGGGCTTTTCGCACGCATTGCTCGGCAGTTTCCCGTAAGCCGTGTGGCCCGAGTGCGGCGAGGAACACCGTCGCACGCAGTGCTAGCAGCCCCTGATTCGTGCAGATGTTGCTCGTCGCTTTGTCGCGGCGAATGTGTTGTTCGCGCGTCGAAAGCGTGAGCACCCAGCAGCGTTTGCCGTTGCGGTCGACGGTCTCGCCGACGAGGCGGCCCGGCATCTTGCGCAGGTACTCTTGCCGACACGCGAGGATACCGAGGTACGGCCCGCCGTAACCGAGCGGGATGCCCAGCCCTTGCCCCTCGGCAATCGCGATGTCGGCCCCATAGTCGCCTGGGCGCTTCAAAACACCCAGCGAAATCGGGTCGAAACTCGCGACGAACACTGCGCCGTGATTGCGTGCCACATCCCCGATCGCTTGCATTTCCTCGAGGTGGCCGAAGAAATTCGGCGACTGCGCGATGACTGCCACCGTGCTGTCATTCGCCGCCTTCGCGACGTCGTCGGGGTTCAGATAGCCATCGGGCGTTGGTATTGTCACGACGCGGTATTTCGCGTTCGCGGCGAATGTCGCCAGCGTTTGCCGATACTCGGGGTGAACGCTT
The DNA here is from genome assembly GCA_043780595.1 of Limnoglobus sp. Taxonomy (GTDB): domain Bacteria; phylum Planctomycetota; class Planctomycetia; order Gemmatales; family Gemmataceae; genus Limnoglobus. The sequence goes on along the minus strand of JAYWCL010000131.1, from coordinate 11,898 downwards.
TCCGCAATCAGCACATCGCCGGTGCGGCCCGTGATGCTCAACGCCATCAGCACCGCTTCCGCCACTGCCGAGCCGCCCTCGTACAGCGACGCATTCGAGACATCCATCCCCGAAAGCTGGCACATCAACGTCTGGTATTCGAAGATCGCCTGCAACGTACCCTGGCTCGCTTCGGGTTGGTACGGCGTGTATGCGGTGTAGAATTCCGACCGCGACGCGATGGCATCGACGACCGCCGGAATGAAGTGATCGTACGCCCCTCCCCCAAGGAAGCAGACCGCCGACGATGCGGATTCGTTCTTCGCGGCCAACTGGTGCACGTGCTGCGTCAGTTCCATCTCGGCCATCGCGGCGGGGATATGCAGCGGGCGTTTCAGCCGCAATTCCGACGGGATCGGCGAGAACAATTCCTCGATGGAATCGACGCCGATCCGCTCCAGCATCGCGGCAATATCTTGCGGGGTATTCGGCAAATAAGGCACGACAGTCCACTCCGTTGAAGTTAAACGAATCAATGACCTTCGCTGATCTGTTTGTCGTATTGCACCTTGGAGAGAAGGTGATCGAGATTCGCGCCGGGGCTGAGGCGCACCTTCAGCAGCCAGCCTTTGCCGAACGGATCGGCGTTGAGAATCGCGGTGTCGGCGACGGCGGCCGCGTTCACTTCCACGACTTCGCCCGATACCGGTGCAATCAACGGCGACGTCGATTTCACCGACTCGACCACGCCGAATTCGTCGCCAGGCTTGATGGTTTTGCCGACTTTAAGAAGTTCGAGATACGTCACATCGGTCAGTTGCTCGACGGCAAACTGCGTGATGCCCACCGTGACGATGTCGCCATCGATAGCAGACCATTCGTGCGACGGGGCATAGCGAAGCGTAGACAAGTCCATGTCGAGAATCTCCAGTAAGCTAACGAACCGCAACCGCCACGGAACCCGCAACCGCCGACCTATACGCGGAGTCCGCGTTCGACGCGAGAGCGATCTGGAATCGCGCAGCCATTTTAGGCATTTGCACGGAGAAGCGAAGCTCGCGGTCAAATGGCGAGGTTCTCCGCAGAGTGGAACAGCGATAAATACGGGTCGTACGAGTAGCGTCGGTTGCGATTGTTGCCGGTCATTTCGCGAAGCAGTTTCGCGTTCTGAAACTGCGATAGTAATTTATTCGCCAACGAGTACGAGCAACCGAGCCACGTTGCGACCATTTTCGTCGTGCAGATCGGTTGGGCAAAGAGATTATCGAGTAACGTGAACGCGGCAGGGTTCGTCACGTGTTTATGCAATTCGTTGCGGTCCCGTTCGCGTAACGACAGTATCTTTCGTGCGGTTTCAGTGGCTTCGAGGCTCACTTCGGCGACACCGCGAAGGAAGAATTTTAGCCAGCCTTCCCAATCGCCCGCGATGCGGATCGCCGTCAGTCGGTCGTAGTATTCCATGCGGTTCACTTTCAGAAAATGGCTTAAATACAAGAGCGGACGTTCGAGCACACGGCGTTGGCAGAGCAAGAATGTAATGAGTAATCGACCGACCCGGCCGTTGCCGTCCAGGAATGGGTGGATCGTTTCGAACTGTGCGTGAACCAGTCCACAGAGTATCAGCGATAGTTCGCTTTCATTGTGAAGAAACTGTTCGAGGTTGTCGAGCGATGCGTTCATTTCAACCAGTGGCGGTGGTACAAAAGTCGCCGTGGAGAGGTTGCAACCGGGAGGCCCAATCCAGTTCTGCGTGCGGCGGAACTCGCCGGGATCTTTGTTGCTACCGCGTACTCCAGACAGCAACTCCGCGTGAATCTCCCGTATCAACCGTTTGCTTAACGGCAGTTCTTTCATGCGTTGGAGACCGTAATTCATCGCGCGAACGTAATTCACAACCTCTTCCACATCCTTCGGACGGTCGTCGCCGTTGGCATCGATTTCGAACTGAAGTACATCTTCCAGTGTGCTTTGCGTGCCTTCGATTTGCGAACTAAGAACGGCTTCTTGTCGGACGTACATGGCGACGAACAAGTTTGGATCGGGCAACACCGATGCGACGCCGTCGAGCCGGGCGATGTTCTGGCCGGCCTGGTCGAGTAATCCGATCAATTCCCGATCGAACTGGATTTCCGGATTCGACGGCGGCAGTGGGGCAGGCAGGAACGCACGGTAGCCTTCGACTTGTTTCACGAAACGGCCACTTCGCATGATAAGGCACTCCCGCGGGCTGCCATATGTTGCGATCGCGAGATATGGCTCTGGCTACGATAGCCATATCTCGCGAAATGGCCGTTTCGCGAGATATGGAACCGCGGCACGGTTCCAATCGCGGCGATTTTGGTAGTAGTGAATGATTCCACCACTTACCCACCCACCCATCCCTGGAATCATCCCTAATTTCGGAATCAACCTAACACAGCAACGACTTACGTCCGATTTCGATGGTATTAAATTACGCGGGAACCAAAGTTTCGGTGGTACTTTACGGCAAACTGCGAACTCGCTTGGAACCATTCCGGAACCGCGAACCCTTACCTGCCAGCACGAAGAACGTCGCCTGAAACGCATCGTCCGCCTCGGGGCTATCGTTCAGGATTCGCCGACACGCGCCGTAAACCATCGGCCCATATCGCCGCACCAACTCCGCGAAAGCGGCTTCGTCGCGTTGCGTGAGGAACCGCTGAAGGACTTCGCCATCGGAGTCTTCGTCGGGCGGCCGCAACAGAACGTGCAGCACATCGATTGCGCGAGTCATCGCCATGGAGAAGTTCCCGAACGCAGTGGTTCTACGAAGAGAGTGCCCGCAGAAAGGGAATCCGATCCTGAAATGTTACGGCGCGGCGAATTCGCCGCTCCATTCACGTAATTCGCCGCGACGCAAAATTAGCCGCGACGCGGAGGCTTTGCGCAGCGGAGCGCGTGGACTTCACCCAGATTCAATCACCGACATTGGGTGACGCGCACGCGCTCCGCTACGAAGACTGCGCGTCGCGGTTAATGAGTTTGTCGTACGCTTCGAGGATCAGTTGCGATTGGGACGTTGCGCCGGAAACGAACGAGGCGTTGCCGTCGTCTTGGATGCCCTGGAAGGTACTCAAAATGTACACCGCATCGTCGCGCTCGATGCCGTACAGAATGAAGTAAGCCGCATCGAGTTCGGCCAGCAGTTCGGCGCGCTCGGCGGGGTTCCAGCGGTGGATCGGCGGATCGAACCCCGCGGCTTCGGCCAACGGCTTCATGTCGTTCGCCGTGCAGGTCAGCTTCAACACGCGGTCGGAAATCCATTTCTCCAACGTCAGCTTCTTCGCCCACGGGCACTTCTCGGCGTACCGATCCGGCGGGAAGATCGGCAATTGCTCGACGATGAAGAAGTTGAGGTGCAAAGCGCCGACTTTTTGACGTGCCACAAAATCGAGAGCGAGACTGTTCATGTTCCCCAACAAGCAGCACATCCTCCGTTCGGAAATGTCTTTTCCGTGGAGCATCAATGGTGCGGAGTTTGCGACCGCGACGTTCGGTATCAGCGCGGCGATGACGGTGCGTTGATTCGTCGCACTGGTCACGTCTTTGAATGAGAGATACGCCGGCTGAGCCCTACTACCGCGTACCCGATCTACCGCCACCTCGTCCACCCACCAGCGCGGTTGCACCACGAATTCCGGGTTCTGGTGGGCGACGAGGTTCGTCTCTTCGGTCTGCCCCTGGCGAACCCAGTTTCCGGCTTCGATCACGACGCTGGCGGCGCGGTGGTCGTACGCCTGAATCATCTTCGCTTCGTACAGCGGCAGGTACGTTCGTGTACTGTCGATCCAGCGATGGCCAACGAGTTTCAACCCGTCGGCTTTCAGCGTATCGGGCGGTTGGAATAGTTCCGCATCATTCGTTTGGTCGAACATGCGAAGGAAGCGAATGTCCCACGGGTTGCCGCCTTCGACTCGCGATTGGTCGATGAGGATCGGCACGCGACTGTAGATTTCCTTCGTGAGCTTCGCATCGCGACGGGTGCGAAAGATCGGGCACGTCCGCGTGTTCGGGTTCAGCATTGCGATGTCTTTTGCAGATAGTGCGATGTGCCTTTTCTTCTCGTCGAGATCTTCGATTTGCCGCAGAAAGAACGCGAATGATGATGCCGCGGTTTTCACCTCAGAGCCGCCGTAGACCAAGGTGCAGAACTTGAAAGACCGATGGACATCCGGGAACACAGGGGCTTTATTCTCGAAGTCGTAAAGGTTAATCAGTGCCTTCGTGTCCATCAGCGTGGCGAAGAACTCGCGGGTCGTGTGGTCGGTCGAAATGCCGGACGGCACGAGCAACCCGACGCGACCGGTCGGGGCGACGAGCTTGCGGGCGAGTTCGGCGAACAGCATGTACGTGTTGATGTCTCCCCGCGCTGTCAGCGGGAACTCGCCGGACTTGCGAACGTGGTCGAGCGTTCGCTCGGCAGTCAACTTGGCATTCGTGTAGTTGTCGAAAAGTTCGGGCCGGGTCGTCACCATTTCGGCGATCAATTTGCGTCGCGTTGCGGCACTCACGGCTTCAGCGATGTCCGGGGCGGCGTGCGCGAAGTACTCGCGCTCCTGCAATTTCAGTCGTTCCCATGGCGGATTGCCGATGACGGCATCGAAGCCGGGATTGCGACGCTGGAAAACATCGGGGAAGGTTTCGCTCCAAACCATCGCTCGCGGGTGGACGGCGTGGTCGACGACGAGGCTGTTGCCGCAGACGATGTTCTTGCTGAGGTCGGCGAGCTTCTTGCCGGGGATGGCGCTACGCAACCAGAGCGCGAGCTGGCTGATTTCCACCGACTGTTTGGAGAGGTCGACGCCGTAGATGTTGTCGTTGAGGATGTAAGCCGGCACCGGCTCCATCAGTTCTTTTTCGGATGTACCCGTGTGGCGGGCGATGCGTTCGACGATATGCCCGTAGTGCCAGTCGAGTTGCTCGTACGCTTCGATGAGAAAGGCCCCGCTACCGCAGGCGGGGTCGCAAATTTTCAGCGTCCGCAATGCGGCCAGGCAGTCTTGCCAGTAGGCCGCGCACGCGGGTGTCGGCTTCTCGGTTTCGAGTTGGGCTTCGGTCAGCGACTGTTGGGTGCGCAGCGCGAGTTGCTGTTCGGCAACGAGTGCGCCGACCGTCTGTTTGACGAGGAACTCGGTGAAGGCGGGCGGGGTGTAATAGATGCCGAACTTCTTGCGTTCGGCAGACTTGTTCATGGCCGATTTCGCGGTCGATGGACTGCCGCCGAACAGCGGTCCACCCGCGTTGCGGATCAGTTCGAGTTCGCCGATCGACTTCTCGAAAATATGCCCGAGGACATCGACGTTCACTTCGTTCCGGAAGTCGTAGGTGCCGATGTTTTTGAAGAAGTCGGTCCACGAATCGTCGAGTTGGAGGTCGTCGACTTCGGTATCGTGCGCGAACAGGCCGCCGTTATAGCCGTCCTCGACGAGGATCGCATTGTGGCCCTTGTCGATCGCGTTAAAGAGTTGGAGGAAGTTCTGCCAGCGCGGATTTACGACGCGGGTAAATGGCGGCGTATATTCCCAGCCTTTCTGAAGGCAATTCTCCGGCAGTAACCCGCGATCTTCGCAGAACGCGATGAAAACGATTCGGTCGAGCAACTTTTGCGCAATGTGAATCGCACGATCGAGGTTCTTGAGATGCGCCGAACGCAGGTGATCGATCAGGCGGCTTCGGTTGACGCTGTAATAGGTGTAGAGTTCGTCGCCGACGGTGCGTTGTCGCGTTTCGGTTTCCTGCAGTAGCCGGTTCGCACGCGGCGCAATCCCGGTCGACGACGGCAAGAACGCCCCGGCTTCAAAGAGGCAGTAAAACTGCTGGAACGTCTCGAACTTACGCAGCTCCTGAAGGCGAAATTCTTGATACACTTGCGGCGATTTGTCGCGGTGGTACAGCCGGATCGTCGAGAAATTGCTGACGATCCCCCACGGGCAAGTCGGCCATGCATTCAAGTAATCCCAGCATTGTTGCACGGCAGTGCGGCCGTTCGATTTGTCGCGGTCGAGATCGGTCTTCGCCCCTTTGAGTTCGATCATCACGAGCGGGTTCGGTGCCAGCGCAGAACCGAAGACGCCGAGCGCACCATCGGCCGCGCCGACGTTGGGCACGGTGAACTGCCGTTCCAAATTGTACTTCGCGGGGTTGTCGGTCGCGAACGTGTAACCGAGACCGCGATTGAAGATTTCCTCGAGAAACTGCGCATCGAACGCAGTTTCCTTCTTCTTGATGAGTTCGCCCGACTTTTCGAGATCGGCCCACTTCTTAATAATCTCATACGCCTGGTTCTGCGCCGACCCTTCGAGCTTGGCATCCATCGAGGCCGTGGCGAGGAATCGCGGCAGAATGAGCGCGCGATACTTCCGGTCGCGGCGCGCGGCACCCGCGAAAAGATCGGGTAGTTTGGTTACGGGCGGAGGCATCGGCGGCTTGGCTTTGGCCATGGTCATTTCCAACGTTCGAGAATTCGCGTCGCGGCTAAACGAGATGCACTTCCGCCGGTTGCACGACGAACTCGTCTTGGCCGGGGGCCAGGGGCGTGAGTTTCAGTTCGCGGACGCGCCAGCCGGGGTGCTGGACTTGGCCGGTGAACGGCGGTTTGCCGGTGACGTTGCCGAGCACGCGGATCGCGGAGGGGTCGAAGCCGACGGGGACGGTGACCGCGTCGCCTTCGGAACCGGCGACGATCGGCTCGAGGACGAGGTGCTGTTTGAGCGCGGCCTGCGCCTTGCGATGAATATCGCGCACGGCTTGCCCGATCTGAGCATCCTCAAAGGCGGCGATGTCTTCGAGGAGGAAGTCGAGGATGCGCGACTCGGTCTGAAGGATCGCGAGTAACCGCAGCGGCGCGCCGGACGGTTTCTCGATGGTTTTGATCGCCGGCGCGGGTGGCGCAACAGTCGTCGGCAACGGCGTGACGGGCAGGCCGATGAGTTCGTTCACTTTATTGGCAAATGCGGGGTCGATGTTCGCGCGCCCGGCCAGCGTGAGGCCCCACGATGCACGACCGAGGCTCCCGGCCCGCGCGAGCAAGATCACCCCGCCGAGGAACATCGTCAGGAAGATGCCGACCACCAAACCGATGAGATACTCCATTCGTGCGATCCTTAATTGAAGAGTAACCGGTCGCGTAAGTTATACGATTCAAATGGGCGCTTGACCGCGTAGGCCCGGTCGTTTACCATCTTGTTACCTACCTCAACGCGGGTTCGCACCCGTATCGGTCGTTCCGCCTCGCCCTGGCTCTTCACTCAAGCCCCCTGGCGTGCGGTTCTGGAGACTTCACCAACATGCGCCGACTCTTCCTCGCCGTCGCGATGGGCTTCGCGACCGTGGCCTTGGCCCAACAACCGCAGACACTCGCGCCGCAACCGCGCATTCAATCGGTCTTCCCCATCGGGGCAAAGCTCGGCACCACGGTCGATGTCGTCGTGCTCGGCACCGATCTCGACGATGCCACGGGCCTGCTGTTCAGCCACCCCGGCATTACGGGGAAGTATCTGCCGCCGCCCGCCGACCCGGAGCCACCCAAAGACCCGAAGAAAAAAGACGCACCGCCCGCGAAGATGAACAAGAAAGCCCCGCCACCCACGGAGGCGAAGTTCCAGATCGCGGTGGCGGCGAACGTGCCAATTGGGTCGTACGACGTTCGCGTGGTGAACAAGTGGGGTGTCAGCAATCCGCGGCTGTTCGTCGTCGGCGACCGCCCGGAGATCAACGAGAAGGAGCCGAACAACGACGTGCCCGAAGCGCAGAAGATCGAGTTAGGCACGACGATCAACGGCACAATCAGTTCCGCCACCGATGTCGATTACTCGTCGTTCACGGGTAAAGCGGGGCAGCGGGTGATACTGTCGTGCGCGACGAGTAGCATCGATAGCCGTGCGAAACCGATGATCGAAGTTTACAACGGCGAGGGCAAGCGGATCGGCTCGAACCGCAACTACGACGGGGCCGACGCGCTCGCCGATGTGACGATTCCCGCCGATGGCGAATATATCGTGCGGCTCAGCGAGTTCGCGTACATCGGTGGCGGGCCGGACTATTTCTACCGCCTGAGCATCGGTGTCAGCCCGTGGATCGATGCCGTGTTTCCGCCGGTTGTCGAAGCGGGGAAACCGGCACAAGTGACGGTGTACGGCCGCAACTTGCCCGGCGGCAAACCGGTACCCGGCGTCGCGATCGATGGCCATCCGATCGAATCGGTCACGGTGACGATCCCGCCGACGGGCGAAGTCGGCAAGCTCGCAGTTCGGCAACGCATCGAACCGGTGATGGGCCTCCTCGATGGCTTCGAGTACCGCATCGGCAGCTCGAATGCCGCGCCGATCTTCGTGACGAGCCTGCCGGTTATCGTCGAGAAAGAAGCGTCCAACGACAAAATGGACATCGCCGAGGCGGTGGTGACGCCGTGCGAAGTCGCGGGCCGCATCGATAAAAAATACGACCGCGACTGGTACTCGTTCACCGCCAAAAAAGGCGACGTGCTGATGATCGAACTGTTCGCCGACCGCATCGGCTCCGCGATGGATACGTACCTCAACGTCCGCAGCGGCGACGGTAAACAGGACATCGCCAACGAAGGCACGCTCGACGACGACCCGGAGATTTTGCACCCGACGTCGTTCTTCAATCGCAGCGGCGACCCGCCCGCATACAAGTTCACTGCCGCCGCCGATGGCAAGTATCTGATCATGGTTGGCAGCCGCGAGGCGAACGTCAGCTTCGGCCCGCGCTGTGCGTACCGGCTTCGCATCGCTCCGCCGAAGTCCGATTTCCGTGCGGTGGTGATGGCACGCAGCCGGGAACTTCCGGCCACGACGATCGCGCTCAGCGCCGGCGAAGTCGCACTCGATGTGTTCGTGCAACGTCAAAATGGCTTCAACGGCCCACTTGCAATCACCGTGGAAGGGCTGCCTGCGGGCGTAGTGGCCGTCCCCGCGTCGATCGGCACGGGGCAAAAGTGGGGGACGCTCGTGCTTTCCGGTACGGGCACACTCACCGATGCGGTGTTGGAAATCAAAGTGAAATTGACGACCACCATCGACGGCAAACCCGTCACCCGCGATGCCCGCCCCGCGAGCATTTCCTGGGGCCTAGTCGGCCAGCAGAACGTGCCGCTGATCGCGCGGCTCGATCAATCGCTAGTGATGGCAACCCGAGCGGCCAAGTCGCCGTTCCGCATCGCCGCTGACCTTGCAGCGGCGACGGTGAAAGTCGATGGTAAAGATCAGAAAGCGATACTACCATTGGTCGTGAAACCGGGCGAGAAAATCAGCGTGCCGGTGAAGGTGACGTGGCAAGACGCTGAGGTACGCGCAGGCCCCGTGAACGTGCAAGCCGAGGCGACAATCGCAAACATGCAGAACGCACCCGTAACCATCAACAACGGCCAGCCACTGCCGATCGCCAAGGATAAAAACGATGCGCCATTTATAGTGGATGTGAAGGCGAATGCCGCACCCGGAACCTACACGATTTCTCTACGTGGCGACACATTGGTGAAGTTCACCAAAGACCCGACAGGTAAGGATAAGAAAGATATTACCGTCTCCGCGTTCGCGCCGCCATTCGAGGTGAAAGTGATTCCCGTCAGCCTTGGGAAGATCACCGCACAACCGGTGGGCAACGTCAAAATCGGTGGCACGGGCGAAGTCGTCGTTCGCGTCGAACGCCTGTTCGAGTTCGCCGGCGAGTTCAAGGTGAAGCTCGTTTTCCCCAAGGAAACCAAGGGCGTGACCGCCATCGACGCCACGATCCCCGCCGGGCAGAACGAAGTGAAAGTAGCGATCACTGCTGATAAAGACGTGAAGGCGGGCGGCATTAACAACATCGTCGTACAGGCCGTCGCCATGTGGGACGCGAAGTACCCGACGACACACGAAGCGAAATTTAACTTAAACATCAGCAAGTAATAAACATGGAGTTTCACCATATGCGTTCGCTCATACTCTCGCTGGTATTCTCGGTGCCGATATTGACGTTTGCCGCCGACGAAAAGAAGGACAAAGCCCCGCCGACGCCGATCCCGGCGGCCGTGCTGACCCGCACCGACCCGATCGACTACGCGAAGGATGTGCAGCCGATCATCGCCAATAAATGTACCGTCTGCCACTCGGGTACCGAGCTTCGCGGTAAGTACGATATGGGCAGCCATGCCGCCGTTATGAAGGGTGGCAAACGCGGCGTTGCCGTCGTGGCGGGCAAGCCGATGGAGAGCAACCTCTTCGTGTTTTCCGCGCAGCACAAAAACCCGATCATGCCGCCGCGTTCCGACGCGAACGACCTCAACGGCCAGGAAGTCGCCGTGCTGAAACTTTGGATCGAACAAGGCGCGAAAGCCCCGACCGGTTCGGAGATTCGCGTCCGTCCGAAGGTGGTGCTGAACCTGCCACCCGCAATCGTCAAACCGGTTCGCGCCGTGGCCATCACACCCGATAAAACCACCGTCGCCGCCGGGCGCGGCAACCAGATTCACCTGTTCGATGGCAAGACCGGCGAGTTCAAGAAAACGCTGGTCGACCCCGAACTGAAACTGCCCGATGGCAAGCCCGCGAACACCGCGCACATTTCGCTCGTCGAAGCGATGGCGTACAGCCCCGACGGCAAGACGCTCGCGACCGGTAGCTACCAGGAAATGACGTTGTGGGACGCCGACAAAGGCACGCCGAAAATGCGGATTAGTGGCTTCGCGGATCGCGTTGTCGCGATTGCGTATTCGGCCGACGGCAAGTTGATCGCAACGGGTGGCGGGGCACCGACCGAAGATGGCGAAATTAAGGTCTTCGACGCGGCGGGGAAGCTCGCATTCGAGATCAAAGCGGGGCACAGCGACACCGTCTTCGGCGTCAGTTTCAGCCCCGATGGCAAGCTACTTGCCACCGGGGCCGCCGATAAATTCGTCAAGGTTTTCGAGGTGCCATCGGGCAAGTTCGTGAAGTCGTTCGAGGGCCACACGCACCACGTGCTCGACGTCGGCTGGACGCCCGACGGCAAGAAGATCGTCTCGTGCGGGGCGGACAATTTCGTGAAAGTATGGGACTACGAAAAGGGCGAAAAGCTCCGCGATATTATCGGGCACCAGAAGCAAGTGACGCGGTTGATTTTCGTGCCGAAAACCACGACCTTCCTGACCACGAGCGGCGACGCCACGGTGCGATTGTGGAACGCCGAAAACGGCGGCCAAACCCGCGCCTACGGCGAGCATAAAGACTTCGTCTACGCCGTCGCCACCAGCCCCGACGGTACGCTCGTGGCCACCGGCGGCGAAGAAGGTATCGTCCGCCTCTTCAACGGCACCAACGGTACGCTCGTGAAAGCGATGCTGCCTCCCGATGCCGAGCCGAAGAAGCCCGAAGTGAAGAAAGAAGAGCCAAAGAAAAAGTAGGAGCGAGCAAAAGATTTAACCGCGGAGCGCTCACCCGACATCGCAAGTGAATTGATGTCGGAAAGCACCACGCAGTGCTGGAAAAATCGGGCGTTTTGCAGCAATTGCATGGCCCATCGAAAACGACAAAACCATGCGGGCTGCCCTTCGATGAAGGGCAGCCCGCATGGTTTTGGCTCGACTCCGTTCTCGATCAATCTTTCGGATCCATGTCGAGGGCTTTGGCGATCTCGCGGACGAGGCCGCCGGTTGGCTTCGAGCCTTGATGGTAGCCCCACATTCCCTTCAGCAAATCGAACGACATGATCCCGCCGAGGAACGTGAGCAACAAGCACGGCAGCAACACGATGGCGGGGAGCGGACCCCACTTCGCGGGTGGGGTGTAACCGCGGGTGGGCGTGGCGTCTTCGTCGTCATCTTGCGTCCGACGGCTGACGCCGCGGAGCGCCCCGCTGGCCGAATCGCCGGTTTCGAGTTCGTCGCTACCGAGTTCGACATCGTCCTCGTCGCTCGAT